>JBDSEW010000071.1:0-6913 GCA_039919825.1 Chitinophagales bacterium
GGGTTCCAATGGAACCATACAGCTTGTTGTACTGGCCGAATTGATCGATTAACCATGAAAAAATAATGGAGCTGATGATGGAAAGAATTGCTGCCAGCGTTGATCCTGCGGAAAAAAATTGCCATCGTTTGTGCGTGGCAGGGCCGAAATAGTAAATGAGTGCAATAGAAAAATAAATGATTGTTACCACGGCCACCCATCGGCCTGCAGTGAACCAGAAATAAGTGGTGGAATCTTCTGCTTTCATGGTGTGCATGATCCATTGGATAATTCCTTCGCCGCCAATAAAAAGTGTTATAGAAACCACCAGCAACAAAAAAAGCAGGAGCAAAATTTTAAACGCCACCAACTGGTTATTGATAAAATCACGTTTCCTGAAGGTAGGTAGTGCTTTATCAAAGGAGTTCATGAGACTGATGACAGCGCGGCTGGAGTAATAGATGGAAAGTATGATACTCACCGACAACAATCCTCCCTGCTGCCTGGTCACAATATCCTCCACCGTTCCCTTTACAAGCACATATACATTTTCTGGAAGCACGCCATCCAGTGTTTCAAGCAAGACAATCTGAAATGTAGGAACAGGTATATAAGGGATGATGGTAAATACTACAAGGATGGCCGGAAAAAGGGAGACAAAAAAATTGAACGAGATGGAAGAGGCACGAACAAGAATAGAATCGCGGTTCATTTCCATAAATAGAAAAGAAAGCACCTCATACACGGAAATATCACGGTGTCCGGGAAATCCCTTAATCTTCGAGATATCGACAAGCGTATTCCAGCCGCTGTACTTTTTTATGAATTCAAAAATCTTCTCCACTTCAGTGTTCAAGGTAGGGCTTCAGCAGTTCCTGAACAAATGCAGGGCAGGAAACAGGTTTTCTCGAAACTTTATCTATATACACCAGGGTAGTCTCTGCCTTGTTGATCAGCTCATCATGCTGGTTAAACATTTCATAAGTAAAATCATGGCGGACTAACGGCATTTTTTTTATCATGGTTTTAATACGAACCACATCATCATAAAATGCAGGTTTTATAAAGTGAATATTCAAATCCCGGACAGGAAGCATGAAACCAAGCTCTTCCATTTTTTTGTACGAGATGCCCAGGCTGCGCATTGCTTCTACGCGTGCCTGTTCATAATAAAAAGAGTAATAGCCATAGTAGAGATAGCCCATCATGTCTACTTCGCCATATCTAACGCGTATTTCTGTTTCGTGGGTGTACATTGGAAATTAGCGGATCAGGGGTTAAATGAGCAAAACTTATTAATGTTTTAATTGCATAATTACTGTTCGCATGAGTTAATTACACTCTTTAAAATACATTTCAGGTAATCCAGAACCACTTTCAATTATCAACTTTCAAATTTTCAATTTTCAATTAAGCATTTGCCTCATCCCCTATCTCCCACGCTCCGTCAGCCACTGCTGATACCGCCGCGCATTCAAAAGATGTTCTGAGTAAGTTTTCGCAAATGAATGTGTTCCCGGCTTATCAGGATTCGCGCAAAAATATAAATAATCATTTTGCACTGTATTTAATACCGCGTCCATTGTTTTAACAGAAGGTGTACAGATAGGTCCCGGTGGTAAACCCTTGTTGAGATAGGTATTGTAAGGCGATGTAAAAGTAAGGTGAACATTTAAAACGCGTTTGATGGAGAAATCTCTCAGTGCATACTTTACAGTTGGATCGGCCTGCAGCAGCATGCCTTTATTAATGCGGTTCAGGTAAACACCTGCTACGGTACCTTTTTCTGGTTGGTAATTGGTTTCCTCTTCAACGATGGAAGCCAGCGTAGTTACCTCATCGGGAGAAAGCCCCAACGCAACAGCTTTATTTTTTCTGCTGGCAGTCCAGAAACGGTCATACTCTTTTTTCATCCGTTCCATAAATTGCTTTGCACTGGTATTCCAGCGAAATTCATAGGTGTTGGGAACAATAAGTGACAAGGAAGTTGCAGGTGTTAATGAAAAAGATTTGAGTACGGATTCATCATTCATTGCTTCAAGAAGAGCAGTTGAATCTGCTTCGAGCTTGCGTCCAACAAATCCCGCCAGGTCTTCTTTAAGCCTGAATTTATTGATCACCAACTTCACCGGCTCCTGCAATCCACCCCTGATCATTTTCACCAGTCCATAGTTATTCATTCCTTTTTCGAGCCTGTACTTGCCAGGATGAATATTTTGCGGCAGCTTCATCTTTACTGCCACCCATTCAAAAGCTTCGATATTTTTGACTATGTTTTTATCTGTAATAATCGCAAGAAGCTGAGCGTAATCACTTCCGGTGGGTATGTACAGGTATTCCTGTTCATCAGCATATGCTACATTCGGAGCATAGGTCCTGTGATAATACTGATACCCTATTAGCATGACGAAAACTCCGACTACCATGAGAAAAGCAATCAGAAACCTTCGAAGTCTTCCCCCTGATTTTTTCTTTTTGACCAAAATGGTATTTTTTGTAAAGAAAAAAGAAATGAACGGTGAAATATAAAATATTAGCTATGAGCTATGAATTAAAGTCCAAATTTTTATTTTCACAACTATTGAATGACTTCAATTGTAGCATAAAATCTGCACATTAGCGCATCAGGAAATTGGCACATCCTTCTCATCGACACATTGCCACATTAACATCCATCAAATCTCCAGTTCCTTCAAAACCACTTTTGCCTTTTCATTCTGCGGATTGATCTTCAACACTCTTGCAGCCAGCTTCACCGCATCATTATTTTTCCGCAATACAATCAGTAAAGCAATTTTATTCATCAGTGCCTGCTCATAATCCGGATCGAGCGCTAATGCTTTATCGTACAAAGATCCTGCATAATCAAAATCACTGTTAAGAAAATATATGTAACCGAGATTCGACAATGCAGGTGCATACTTCGGATGATCCTGCACAATTCTTTGAAATACATCCTGAGCTTCATTCACTCTCTTTAATGCTACGAGGGTACTACCGAGTTTATTTCTAAATTCCGGATCCGCTGACTTCAGCTCAACTGCCCGCTGATAGAAATCAAAAGCACGCTTAAAATCACGTAGCTGGTAATTAGCTTCCCCAATGCGATAGGCTGTCCATGCATTGTTGATCTTCTGCGGATCAAGGTCCCGAGAGGATTCAAGCAAGCTGGCAAAATCCTTCTTCAGGTAAAAGTAGCGGAGTTGTGTTTCGCGAAAATCAAAACTCTTTTTATCATTTGAAAGCTGAAGATATTTTACAGCCGAATCAAGCAGGTACGGTTGCGGAGAGAAGGCCTCAAAGGTCTGCAGATAACCCTGTGCCATTAAAAGTGCTCCAGGATGTTTTGTTGTCATACACTCCAGGCCAATAAATTTCTGTATTTGCTTTTTCTTTGCATCTGTTACCGGAACCTGTATTCGATGGTCATGCACGGTTACATGAGGAATGTCCAGCGTTTCGGAAACAGGCATGTGGCATTTATAACAGTTATCGTCCTCCTTTTCACGCTCAGTAATGGAAAGCCGGCAGCCCTGTTCACCCGTTGGGTGGCATGATTTACAGGCAGCATTAAATTGTGCAGGTGGCGTAACCTTTACGCTCACATGTGGGTTGTGGCAGGTAAGACAGGTCATCTGTGACTTCACGTAACACCTGCTTTGCTTCATCCGGTCAGCATGAGAAGCCATGATAAATTTTCCTTCGCCTCCCTCATACCTCGGCATAAAAACATTCATGACACTGCTCAGAGGTTGCCCGGGTTTGAAATCAAAAAATGTTTTTCCTTCATTCAAAACAGAAATTCCCTGCAGGTGACATCGCTGACACAGCTCCACCTGCAAATCACGCGATAGTTTTTTAGGATTTACAATAGAATAATCAATATCCTTCGAGATATCCACTACGATACCTTTCAGTTTTTCATTTACATGTGCTTCGCCTGCGCCATGACAGCGCTCACATTCAATTCCATTTTTTACAGAGACAAATTTATTTTCGGAGGCCGTATCAAACTGCGGATACATATTGTGGCAATTCATGCATTCAATACTGATGATACGGTTCCAGCGGGTATTCAAACCATCTTCAAAGCCGGGAGGCAATTCCCATATTCCTTTTTGAGTATAAAATGTGAGTGGTGCCTGGTACAAATAACCATTCGCCTGCCAGATGTGCGAGTTGGTGTGTTGCCCGGAACCTACGATATAGGAAATTTCTTCTGTACGTTTGTAGATAGTATCTTCCCCTTCCAGCCTGTATTCCATGATGTATAACAGGCTGTCTTTCCAGAAAGGCTTGTAATAAAAATTCCTGTGCGCATCATAAACCACATCATGCGTATCAAACCTTGCCGAGGATTTTTGCGGTGTAGCAACATCCCAGCTCTTACCCATCCCTGTTTTGATAAATGTTTCATAGATCTGCTGGTGGCAGGTCTTACAGGTGTTCATACCCATGTAACCAACAGTATCGTTCCAGTTTTTATAAAGCGGGGTTTCAACAACCTGCTTTTGCGGACCACAGCAATAGAAAAATGTGAGGCTGATTATAAAAAAACAAATGGCGATGACAAAGCGCTGTTTCACTGAAGAGGTTGTAAGCCAAAAGTATTAATTGTTTGGCAGCATCAGTAGTGGAGTCTCTATAAAGCAGTGGGAATTTCCAAAAAGTACACCTGATGAAACATGATCTAAAAAACCAACGCTATAGATTTGATTCGGAGAGATAGCAAGCCGGGATGGGCAGGGCAAATTACTTTGGAAACTTAAGTTTCCATTCCTCCATTCCTCCTGTAACATTCTTCACCTGCTTAAATCCCATTTGTTCGAGAATTGCAACGGCCTGCATGCTTCTTCCTCCCATTTTACAGTGGATCACAATCTCCTCATCCTTCCAGTCTTCCAACTCAGGCATAAATGACATAAATGAGGACAGTGGCAAATTCCTTGCACCGATGTTAAATTCTTCATACTCCCACGGCTCACGAACGTCAACCAGGTGAAACGCTTCACCACTGTCAAGGCGTGACTTTAATTCTTCTACGGAAATTTCCTGCATAGTGTTTTTTATTGCTTGATGAATTTTTGAATCACTGATTTTCCGGTAGCTATATCAGTTGCCCTTAATAAGTAAAATCCCGGAGTAAGATCATTTACTAAAATTGATCTTTCTCCAACCAATGTCTTCAACAGTCTTCCGGTGTTGTCGAGAATTTCACATTGATACTTTACTCCATCCTCGTACTTTAACATAAGCACATCATGAACAGGATTCGGATAAATGACCATTGCATTTTCCACGGCTGCCGGTTCGTCTATGCCAACCTGGTAGGGAATTGATTTACCCATTACCGGCCGCATCATCAAGGAACCACTGAACTGCGAGTTAAACCAGGTGTTATTCAAGTTATAAAAAAGATGATCACTTCCATCCGTATTCAAATCGAAACCAATATCTGTTTTAATATCCGAGGTAATCGATGTTTGCTGAAAACCAATGTAGAATGTATCAGTTACGATTACGGTATGGCTTAAACGGTAAAAAACAAATCCATTGAGTTCATCAATAAATCCCGGCTTTAGAAAATCATCCCTGTACAAGGTATCTCCATCGTTTAATGAAGACCAGACAATGAGTGAAAAAAGATTCTGGCCCATGTTCTCATCAGTATTAGAAAAATGAATGGCGATACCCTGCAGCGTATCCGCTTCATTCACAACGTAACGCTGGGCAAGCGATGCAGGCGACCCGAGCAGGCGGTAAGTTGCTTCTGCTGTTCCATCATCATAGGCCATGTAATTCGAAAATACCTGGTCTCTTACTATAGTGTCGTTTCTTGTGTTGTTGTCACCGGTTGCACCCACAATATAGCGCGTAGAAATAATTACCGTATCCTCAAAAAAATCAGGAATATCAAAAGAATCAAATAAAACCTGGGCTGTATCAGAAGCACTTATATTCTGACTTTGAACATTTGATGAAAAGACCACGGAACCGCTCATTTGCTCTGTCGCATCAAAATGATAACTGGTATTCTTAACTGCATTGAAATTATTTTTTACTGCAAGAAGATGCTTGTCTGCCTTCTCCTCCTCCTGGTAGTTCTGAAACTGTTTCCAGGGCATCGCCTGGTAGGTTTTAAGAAGTGAGGTAGGATAAAGCTGAATGGCAACATCTGTAATGAGCGTATCAAATTTATTGCGACCAGAATTCAACCGTATATAATCAAGGTGCCACTGATCGTAGTTGCCAATTAAACTGGCATAATTGCGAAAACGAAATTGAAAATCGTCATGGAAAAACTGCGGTTGAATTATTGGAATAAGTACCTGTATAAAGGGCTGCAACAAACTTCCATCATGTGCCCATGCATGCTGCCATTGGCCCGTGCTGTTTTTAAATTCTAATACAAGGGAATCGCCCACCGCCTTACCATAATTAAAAAGATTGAAGCTTTGCGTATTGGGCACATCACCCATTCCACCAGGTTGATAAAAAAAACTAAAGTATACAGAATCAGCTGCAGTTAACGCACCCAGCAACACGGGGACAGAAGTGAGTTTGTCGGCAGAATCAATAGAACTGAAACTGTAGCTAAGGGTATCATATGGAAGGCCCTGCCCATCGAGTCCATCAAGAGAAACAACTCCATATGAAACAGGATCTTTGGGGAAAGTGAAATTCACAAATGCCCCATTATTTTCCCATAATAAAGGATCAGGATCAGGACCGGGATAAGAAAAATCCTCTATAAAAGGGAGTGATACACCGCTTCTGGTGCTTCCCTCGTGTTGCTGATGATGGAGCAGCGAAATATTGAATCTTAAAGGGAGCAGCATTTCCTGTGCCTGAGCTAGACTGTACAACAGCATTGCACATGCGAATACTATTATTACTTGCACTGTTCTTTTCATCTTTAGTCTATAAATTATAA
>JBDSEW010000139.1:0-3823 GCA_039919825.1 Chitinophagales bacterium
GGGAAAACAAATATCAACTGAATATTGACGCATTTGATTTTGGGCCAAGAGCAGGTTTAATCTTCAACCTGTCAGATAACTTCAACATTGAAGCAACCTATTATCACGGCATGAATAATATTCTGACGAATACATTACCTGATTCCTGGAAATGGAATGTTCAGCAAATGACGGTCGGCGTGCGGTATAAAATTTTTAACAGGGAGAAACGCTCTTCCGAATAATATAATTAAAAATCCTGCGAATGAGCGAAACCAAAACACCGGTCCTTTTTTCATAGAAAACTCAATTAAAACTGGCCTGTTAAAATTTATTACAAGTTTTTTCCAGACACAAAATATTAGCGATCATACGCTTTCACATAAAGTTTCTTTCGCTGATTTTTCTTCCGACTAAAACCTTTATTTAGCAAATGATGTAAGAAGGAATGGCCTTCTTAATTCAACAATCAATTTGCTATGCGCACCTGTACCTACCCATGGCATGCTTTGCTTTTATTGCTGTTCCTCCTTTTCTGCTCTTCAATGCATGGCTATGCTGAATGTTTGCTTCCTGCACCACAAGATTTAAAACCAAAAAATATAGCCAGTTGCTACATCACTGTTAAATGGAAGCTGGTACCCGGCGCAGTCAGTTATTCCATACAGTATAAAAATAGCTCCGGTGGTGCCTGGATATCCCTCAATAAAATCGGCAATGTGGATGCTTATACCATCAATGGTCTCACAGGAGTTACCTCTTACCAGGTGAAGGTCGCTTCTAACTGCGCTGTCGGTGGAAAAGGAATATTCAGCATTCCAATTGTGGTCACCACGCTGGTATGTACTGAGCCGATCAATTTTACAGCAAGCGGAATTACTGCAACATCCGTTCACCTGAGCTGGTCAATGGACTGTGCAGCGCCCAAGTTCAGTGTGCGCTACCGGAAAGCAGGAACCCTTGAATGGTTCACCATTAAAAACATACCCGCAACTGAATATAATTTCAATGGCCTGGAACAGAATACAACCTATGAAATGAAAGTGGAATCGAAATGCAGCGGTGGTGACTCGGAATATTCGCCATCTATTTTCTTCACCACCTTAGCAGTAAACAATACTAAAAATGTGCTGCTGATAATTATAGATGATGCCAGGTTTGATTCCCATGCAGCTACCGGGGGACCTTCCTTTTTCAATGATGTGAATATTTCACGCATTGCGAATGAAGGAGTAAATTTCACAAAAGGTTTTGTCACATTCTCCCTGTGTGCTCCAAGCCGTGGCACTATGATTACCGGTTTATATCCGCATCTTCACGGAATCACCGATAATGTTGCAGCAAATGACAATGCCACAATTACCGGCACTACGATAGCAGAGATTCTTCAAAACCATGGCTACTACACCGGCTTGATTGGTAAATACCACATCTCTTCATTGCCCCAGCAAGGTTTCAATTACTGGCTGGAGAGCCACAATAAATTTTATTTCAATTCGAAATTCAATGTCAACGGTGTAGAAAAGACGCTACCTGGACACATAACAGATGTGGTTACTGACAGTGCGATTTCTTTTATCCACAAGGTTCCTGCAGGCCAGCCTTTCTT
This sequence comes from Chitinophagales bacterium, assembly GCA_039919825.1. Classification (GTDB taxonomy): domain Bacteria; phylum Bacteroidota; class Bacteroidia; order Chitinophagales; family UBA10324; genus JACCZZ01. The sequence continues at coordinate 1,589 of JBDSEW010000139.1, forward strand.
CCTGTGGCTGGGTTATAAAGCACCTCATACGCCACCTGTTCCACGAACGGAAGATGAAGGCCTGTTTGACAGTTTTGAAATGCCCTTTCCCTCCAATTATGAAAAATACGAGGAGAATGTTCCTGAGTTTTTGTATGACTGTCATTCCTATGCTGACAGCACTTACATTGAAAATTATTACCGTGGTTATTATGAGTTGCTGAATGGCGTGGAAACAAGACTGGGTGATATTTTCAATGAACTTTCTGCGATGAATATTCTCGACAGCACGCTCATCATCTTCATCAGTGACAATGGTTACCTGCTGGGCGAACACCTTTTACTGGAAAAGCAACTCGCCCATGAAGAATCTATTCATGTACCCATCTTCATGCGGTATCCTCCGCTGATTCCTGCTGGTACCGTTGTGAATGATCAGATAGCACTCAACCTTGACATTGCTCCTACCATTCTTGACTTTGCAGGAATCGAAGACACTTTTGGCATGCAGGGTTTATCGATGCTGAAACTTGCAAATGGAAGTGAAACCAGGAGTGAAATGATGTATGAATTTTTTAATAAGGATTGTGTGCCGGATACGCGTGGCGTTCGCTCTCTTAGCTATAAGTATATCCAATATTACTGTCCTGAAGCCACCGAAGAATTTTTTGACCTGATACTGGATCCCAAAGAAAACACAAACCTGGTGAATGATCCTGCTTACGCTGTGCTAGTGAATCAATACCGCGATAAGCTTACTTTCCTCAGAAATTACTATGAGGATTTTACCTGGGATTCGTTATATAATTGTAGTCTCATTAATCCTCAACGTTTGGTACATAGTGAGGATGAACCATTATCCCTGTTCCATATTTATCCCAATCCTGCAAGTACGGAAATATCAATACATTTTATCTCTGAAGAAAAAACCAACGGAGAAATTCAAATTATTAATGTGGTTGGAAAAGTGGTGTATCATAAATTGCTGGAAACTGCACACACTGATTTTTCAGCATCAATTTCCACTGCTTCGCTTCCACCCGGAAACTACGTAACAGTAATGCAGCATGGGTTACATACTTACCGCCAGATTTTTGTAAAACAGTGAGTGTGTAATAACTCCCAGCGAAGGTGTTAAAGGAAATATGTGGCAAGCCCAATCTGCGACTGAACATGACGTTACTTTACTATCTAATGACAGAAATAAAAAGGTTGTCTAAAAAAAATCCTGAAGTCATCCTGAACTCGTTTCAGGATCTCTTCAGGATCTTTTCAGGATTTTCAGAGACAAGCTCTTACTATGCGAGCCATTCAATACGTTGTAAAATAATATTGTTACAGCGTGCGCTACTGCTTCACAAAAATTCCATTCACCTGCGATCCATCAGCAGATTGCAACCGGTAAGTGTACAATCCAGCCGGCCACAACTTCACATTAACTTCAGAAGAAATTTCTATCAATGTTTTTTTCAGGATTAGCCTGCCTTCTATTCCGGTGATGAATAATTCATAATTCATTTCAAAATCCTGATCGGGCAAACTGATTAACAATTTTTCACTGACCGGATTGGGATAAATTTTTATACTTCCTGCTTCAGCTTTCAAACCCATATCCAGCGGCGGACAAATGGTTGTTTGGTTATAGGAAGTTTTAATTACCAGTGTATCTTTTGAAATAACAGCCGTATATACAATGGGTGATATCAATGATTTGTCTTTGTCAAATAATACACCGCTTGCAGTCGTTGCAATGCTCAATGTGGTAGCAGTGCAGGCAGTTACTCCGGCTGCATTATCATGAAAGACCGAGATATTACTGGCAGTACCGCTGGTGATAACATTGCCTAAAGACATAATGCGGCCATCAGGTAATTCAATGGTCTTTTTAACAGTCTCCTGAGTGCTTGTTCCCTGGCTGATGGATTTTGCTGAAAGTAAATTTCCATTGTTATCAGTAACTACAACCAGGTTTTCATAGACTGTTCCAACCAGTGTAGGATAATAAGCTCCTGAAATATAATAATTACCCGAAGCCAATTGCGTAATGGATGCAAAGGTATTCCTGATTAAATCTCCACTCGGTGCGCCACCGATAGGCCAGCTTTTCATCCACTCTACATCAAAGTTTGCATCCAGCTTTAATAAAAATGATTCAGAAACACCGCAACCGATAGCAGCAAATCCACCATCACTTGTTTGAATACAATCTGTTAGTATAGCATTGTAATCAAGCACTACCCATTTTTCAGAAAGCAT
>JBDSEW010000148.1:0-3498 GCA_039919825.1 Chitinophagales bacterium
CGCCTAAATAATTCACACCCCAGAAAGATCCCTGGGATTGGCCAACAGCAAGCATGTGTGTTGGTGCAAGGTCGTTGTAAGCATACAACAACAAGCTGTCGGTGCTGAGTTCAAGCACTTCATTGTGGAGGTAAGAAATATTAAAGCCGATATCCCAGGTAACGGTTCTCCGGACGGGAGTGGCATTAACGTTGAATTCCCATCCATTGTTAAGCACCTGGCCTGCATTGCGGGTAATGGTGCCGAAGCCGGATGTTCCCGGCACAATATCCTCACTGAGCAAATCAAATTTCACTTCACGGTAATATTCAAGTGAACCACTTAGTTTTCCTCCCCACATTTCATAGTCAATGCCGGCATTCAGCTTCCTGTTGCTTTGCCATCGGAGAGATGCCTCCGCAATATTCCGCGGGCCCAAACCTGCTGATCCATTATACGTTATCGGCGACCAGAAACTTACGTCCTGGAAATCGCCGATCTCCTGGTCACCGGTAAGACCGTAGCTTACGCGTACTTTCAGATCAGTGAACACATTGCTTTCAGGAAAGAAATTTTCATCACTGATTCTCCATCCGAAAGAGACTGCAGGAAAATAACCGTATTGATTTTCAGGTCCGAAACGGGAAGAACCATCAGCCCGCATGCTGAAACTGAACAAATACCTGCTCTTGTAATCATAGTTCACTCTACCAAGAAACGAAACCAGCGACCATGCCGTACCATCTGCAAGCCACGAAGTAATGATGGCTGCACTGGAAACATTTTGCAAACCACTTCCACCAGGAAAACCTTGTCCGCCTACACCCAGCCTGTCTGATTCATTTCGCTGCACGCTAAAGCCTCCCAATGCAGACAGGTGATGCACATCGTTCCAGGAAGTAGTATAGGTGAGTGTATTTTCATTCAGCCAATTGAGCTGGTTAAAACTTCCGTTAAATGCTTTACCTCCAAGTTCAATAGCATCAGTGGTAAGTGGCGACCAGTACTGATCGTCAGTGAAATAAGTGTAGTCGGCAGACCATGCAGTTCTGAATGCGAGTTTAGGGCTGAATGCATAATTGGCCCACACTGTTCCTAAAGCACGATAGTTGACAGATGTAGCCTGCACTTCATTGGCACTGAGAATGGGATTATCACTCAGCCATGCAGCCTGGTAAAGGGTATAATCAGCATAGGTACCATCATCATTATAAGCAGGCATTAATGGAGAACATCCCAATGCATTTGTCACAATACCGGTGTAAGTGTCATCATTAAAACTGCGTCTGTTATTGGAATAGGTGAGTGAAATATTTTCACCGAAAGAAAGATGATCATTCACTGTCTGATCAAAATTCATCCGGTTGTTAAACCGCCTGTAATATGAATTGACCACAATACCCTGCTGATCAAAGTAAGAATTGCTGATATAAAACCGGCTCTTGTCTGTGCCACCACTCGCAGATAATTGAAAGCTGTTGACGCGTGCTGTCTGTAATACTTCATCCAGCCAATCTGTATTTACACCGGTGGCCCAGCTTTCAGGCAAAGGATTCGTAAGTACTGAAGGATCAAATCCTTCACCGAAATACAATGGGTCCTCTTCATATTTCAGGAGATCCTGTGCACGTCCATCTTCCACTAATGCAACAAACTCATCACTGCTCATGAATTCTATTTTATTGCTAACACTTTGGAGTCCGGTGTAACCATTAATATTGAAAGTAGTTTTACCTGCTGCTCCACGCTTGGTGGTTATGAGCACTACACCGTTGGCTGCACGTGCTCCGTAGATAGAAGCAGAAGAGGCATCTTTTAATATTTCTATGCTGGCGATGTCATCAGGATTTATATCAGCGATAGAAGAAACATTCTGGCCATTACCTGTTGTATTGCCCTGGGTATCGTAGGATGTCGACAGGCTTGAGTTACTTTCACTGGTCATGGGAATACCATCCACTACATACAATGGATTTTCACTGCCGCGAATACTCACCAGCAATCCCGCTCCCGGTGTTCCGGAAGGAGTCTTTACGTAAATGCCACTTGCCTTTCCCGTAATACTCGTACCGAGATTCGCATTAGGCAATCCTTGGAGGTCCTTTGCTTTTATGGAAGAGATCGCGCCGGTGATATCACTTTTCTTCTGCACACCATACCCTACCACGATCACTTCATCCAGCTCTCGCTGTTCGCTGAGTGTCACCGTAAAATTTATTTTGGCAGCAGAAAAGGTTTCTTCATAATCATTGTACCCGACATAGGAGAACACCAGGGTTCCTGAGGCAGCTGTCACGCTCAGCATAAATTTTCCATCTTCATCTGTCTGAGTACCTTTCGTGGGATCTTCTTTCCAGCGAACAGTAGCTCCAATCAATGGCACATTCCTTTTATCTGTTACAATGCCTCTTAATATTGTTTGCGAGCGTGCACTCTGCATCATCATGGAAAGCACAAAGACAATCAGTAACTTCCCGGAAAGCGACTGCCGAAGTACACGTTGAATTTTCATGCCCGTGAAATGCAACAACTGTTTCATGCGCCTTTTTTGATTTTGTGTGAAGAATAGGATGCCTTTACAAGCTGGAGGTCAGGTTGTGCAATTTTGAATACACGGAAGTACATATTGGTGGCCGTTTCATGAACACCTTTTATAGTATGTATCTTTTCATTCATCAACCAGATCAGGTGGTCATTATTGCGGCACATCACGTTTACTTCGAGGTCGTAAGCGCCGGATATCATAGCAAGAAAACTCACCTCCGGCAGTTTTGCTATTTTTTCCGCTACCGGAATAATCAATTGTGCTGGCCTTACATTGAGGAAGATGTGTGCATAGGCGTGAAACCCAATCTTCTCAGGATCCACTCTGCCGATCACCTGCAGTGTCTTTGTTTCTGTAAGCCATTGCACACGATTACGGATCGTTCCTACTGATACTTTCAATGCATATGCGATCTCTGTAAAGGATTTGCGGCCATCCTTCTGAAGATGAGAAAGTATTTTAAAATCGAGTTCGTCTAGTTCGGTATGCGGAGCTTCCATACGCCGGAGTTACCTGGTGGCGAAGCAAAGATTATAAGTTTATTACAAAAAATCAAGTATAAATTGACAATTCGACAATTTTCATTACTACCAATTGCCGGATTTGCAATAATTGACAATCGCTTTTATAAGATGAACAAAAGTGAAAAGTCATTTATCATTCGTCATTTCTCCAAAACCTTTTCGCGGTAGCGGATGGTAGAATATGCCACACCAAAATTTTCTTCTACCTTTATATTTAAAAAATAAATCAGCACCGCCATTTTAATAATGGCCATGTGATGAATGGCATGCTCAATATTATAGGCGAGTTCACGATAGTAGGTTGTCTGCATTTCCTGCTGCACAGCATCATTTAAAGAGACATCAAGTTTAAGCGACAATGACAAATCTTCTTCCTGCCTCTCAATTTGCTGTATGATGTTGAGCATAACCTGCGTTGAAAAAAAAGGATCTGTCTCCAATAAAACATTC
>JBDSEW010000156.1:0-3242 GCA_039919825.1 Chitinophagales bacterium
CGGAAAAATAGGAGTTGACTATTTTCTCATTCTATAACTTCTTTTGTTACTTTTCAGTGCCATTATATTTTGTTGTTCGAAATAAGCTGATGTATGCTGCGAAGACACGAATACACAAGGTATTGCATCTATTTCACTGTATTTCTTTGTGGCTCCGCGCCTTTGTAGCAGCTTTTCTCAGGGCTGCTGAACAGTAACCTTTTTTCTGATAGAGACCATCTCTGATTAGGGTATTTAATAGCCACGAAAGTGGACTTGAAACAGCTTTACCACGAGTGTATTTTCGCCCTGCTTTTTTAACAATCAAACTAACCAACAATGAAAAAATTATTTTTAATCAACGCAGCATTTTCAATTTGCATCGTGCTGGCGCTTACTTCCTGCCAAAAGGAAGAAGTAGTTCCCCTTAACTCAGATGCCTCCAGTCAAAATTACGGTGACGGAAACATTGACGGAGGAACAAACAGCACCGTTTATCTGAATGACCTGGACACTGTGAAGTAAGAAATCTTTTTCTCGCAGTAAAACCCGCAGCAGGAAATGTGAATAGTCCTGCTGCGTTTTACTTTTGTGTGTTAACTTTCTATGTCAATGTTAATGGAAACCCTCAATCCCTGGATAAGAACGCAATTGTACCATTTCATAATCACTCCATAAATTCAATGTGTTCTGCCGCACAGGTATTTAAAGTTGATTATGATTTTTACAAACAGGATAAATTCGAAGCTTTGATTTTCTTTCTGTTATCAGATTGATCAGAAGACAAGCCGGTAGGTTTCCAAAGGAAACTCTAATATTTGATAGAAACTGCTATAAGATGAGCAATCCGATAGAAGAGATCCTCAAGCTGGATAAGCAAGCACGAATTAAGGCAGCTTCACTTATTGTCAATAGCATTGTGGAGGAAGACAATGATGACTTAACACCAGATCAGAAAGTAGATTTGCTTTCACGGATTGAACTTTATAAAAAGGGTGAGATGACTTTTACATTATGGAATGAAGTTTATGATGAGATAAGGCAAAAGCTGAAATGAAGTTCGAAGTTGAATTTTCTAAAGTTGCTGTTACTGACCTGACAGAAGCAGTGGAATGGTATGAAGATAAAAGGGCAGGTCTGTATTTAGAATTGGTTGAAGAAGTACGGTAAAAAAATAGAAATTATCGAACAATCACCCTTCGCGTTTTATCTTCGCTTAGAAGAATGCCGCTATTATAACCTCAAAAAATTCCCTTATAAAATAATTTATTCGATCGATGATTCACTGATCAAAGTTATGGCTATTTATCATCACTAAGGTGATCTGGGAAACTGGAGGCGTTGAATGTTGTTAGAAAGCTGCTGCCTGCGGAAACTCCGGCAATGGCGCCAGCTCATAATCACTTAACCTGTTCAGGTAATGGATGGTAGGACCGCCTGATCGCTCTTCAAAGTTGAGGATGAACCTTGCACCTGAAACAAGCTCATCTCCTTTATACGACATCCGGGCATGCACATTGTTTGAAAATGTTTCATCAAATCCTTTGAAATAGATGAGAACTTCCATGTCTTCTTTCATAAAGTCTTCATGAGTTTTACCCCACAGCGGACTTTCTTTGTTGATCACATGAATCAATGTCCATGAAAGCGGGAACATGTTTAACCGGTGACTTTCAAGGTGAAGCGGTACGAACTGCCTCACCTCTTTTCCATTTTCCATTGCTAATCCTTTCAGCGTAACCTGCACCTCCACGTCCACCAACTGCGATTCACGCATATTCGCGATGCGGAACATCAACGCGGTTTGATGATGATAGGGCGCAAGTAAAATATTTTTGCTGCGGATAATCTTCGCATTGGGCCGTGAAAATCTGCCATACAATAGCCCTGTCACCAACGCAAAGCCAAGCAGGCCACACAATGATTCCAATGCAGCTATTGTACTTGCTCCAGCACCAACAGGAGCCACCCTTCCGTAACCCACTGTTGTAAGAGATTGTGAGCTGAAGAAAAAGGCATCCATAAATTTGTGCCACTCAGAACCAGTGGATGTGTTCGTTAGATTTTCAGTGCCAATCAGGTAATAGGTAATGGCAAACAAAGTATTCAATATCATATAGAACAGCAGTACAAGAAAGCTGAATTTCACCCATGACATTTTAATGAGCCGCTGATATGTTTCAGAAGGCCGGAACCAGGGTAATCCCCGAACATCTACGTTAAACGTCCCATCGTCATTTAAAAGGCGCTGATTGCGGGCAAGCACATGTGTGGTAAGGCCGGTATGATGCACCTGATTGTTATCAGGAGTTTGGGTAGTTGATTTGTGATCCATTAAGGTAGTTTTTAACCGATGAAATTTACGAACTATCCGTTATGCTGATAGCTTTTTATGGTTTAGGTGATTAATTAAGAGGAGGGGCAGGGAGCAGCTGCCATTTCTGATGTGATGGTGTGTTGTGCAAAATAACCTGGAAGAACAAATCTGCTTAAATCAAACTCGTGGAAGAAACCATAGCCCTGATGAAAAATTATTTACTATTGATAAAAGGAAATAAATCTAATGCCTGAGTATTACCCATAATTAAATATTTGATTCATTCAGAAAATTTCCCGAATTATGTAAGAGGAATGCAGGACTATTTTATCATCATACGTTCCCGCTTCTATTTTTGTCAGATCATTTCTTTCTAAACTGCCTGCCATGAAAATCTTTACGCCAAAGTTTTATCCTTCGACTGGTTCAGCCATTCGTTTTTGTTTCCTGGTTTTAATAGCCGGTTCGATTTCTTTCGCACAGGCACAAAACATCACCTTCAGAAGTCATCTTTCGTATCCATCAGAAGGAACTGCGAACATCTGGGGTTATGTGGATACATCTGGAAGTGAATATGCGCTGGTTGGAATTTATGAAGGATTGTCTATCGTAAATGTTTCTGATCCAGATAATCCCGAAGAACTTTTTATGATACCTACGGAGTCCAGTCAATGGCATGAAATAAAAACGTGGAATAAGCATGCATACGTGAGCAATGAATCGGGTGGTGGCGTCTTGATTGCAGACCTGAGTAATTTACCGGATACTGTAACCTACAGCTATTTTACAGATCCGGGCAATGTAGAAATTCAATCCGTGCATTCATTGTGGATCGATGAACAGGGTTACTTATACCTCTTCGGAAGCAACTATGGTCAGCCCAATCACGGAGGCGCCGACATTTATGATCTTAATCCCAATCCTGAGCAACCTGTTTATATCTCCT
>JBDSEW010000160.1:0-4327 GCA_039919825.1 Chitinophagales bacterium
TCTCGCCTGAGTGAACTTCCTTTTCTGGGTGAGGAGCGGCCCTCCAGGATTCAATTCAGTAACAACACGGCCACGATTCTGCTTTACCTGAAGAAAAAGAATGCAAGTAATTTTGATTTTATTTTGGGTGTTTTACCCAATAGCAGCACCAATGGCAAACTGCTGATCACTGGTGATGGGCAACTGAACCTCAACAATCCATTTGGAAAAGGTGAATCCCTGAATCTGCGCTTTAATCAGCTACCCGGAAAAACTACACAGGTCAACCTGAAGAGCGCATACCCTTATTTATTTAATTTCCCCTTTGGTGCAGATGTTGAATTTGATTTGTATAAGAATGATACACTTTACCTTGATGTAAAAGAACAGATCGGTCTGCAATACTTGTTTACAGGTGTAAATTATTTCAAATTCTTTTTCAGAAATGCTTCCAATTCCATCTTATCGGTTGATACTTCGGCAATCATTCAGACAAAAAGCCTTCCTTCCATTTTAGATTTCAATACCAGGTTTTACGGTGCAGGATTTCTTTTTGAAAATCTTGATTACCGAAATAATCCACAACGAGGGATTGCGCTTTTATTTAAAGGAGAAGCCGGTAACAGAACTGTTAAGGAAAATGCGAAAATTGCAACTTTAAATGATCCATCAGATCCTGAATTTGATTTTTCCTCCTTGTATGATTCTGTTAATGCGGAGAAAACGCAATTCCGGCTTGCAGGAAGCCTCGATAAATACTGGTCTGTTTCTAACCGCAGTTCTTTTAAAACATCTTACCATGGCGCAACCATTATCAGCAAGAAAATATATAGCAACGAACGGTATTTCATTGGTGGATTTCGACTGCTTCGGGGATTTGATGAGAATACGATCTATAACACGCAATACCATGTTGTTACTGCCGAATATCATTACCTGGTAAGCCGGAATTCATTTTTATACCTCTTCTTTGATGGTAGTTATGTTGAAGACCGTTCCATCACTCCATTTACCCATGACACACCAATTGGTTTTGGTGCCGGCTTTAATTTCGAAACGAAAGCAGGTATCTTTGGACTCAGCTATGCTCTTGGCCGCCAGCAAAGCAACCCAATAGAGTTTCGTGCAGCAAAAATTCATTTCGGTTATGTCAATTATTTTTGAGTAATGCGTTTTTTGAACGGTAAAATAACAGTGTCTTTTGCAGCAGCATTCCTTGCTTTGTCTTTTTTCCCGACGCTTGTCTTTGCACAAAAAGATACAGGCATTATTCAGCAAAACGCGTATGATACCTTGGAAATTAGTGAAGATTCAGGTTTCTTTAGTAATGCTTCTGATACTTTCCGATTTGTTGCGGATTCAATTCAGACTGAAAAGAGAGTGGTAGAATTGAAAAGGCTCCAATCCTATTATCAGGCATGGAACGATCAGTTTCCATCGCCAATCATTCAGCATAGTTTTGGTTCGGCAATAATAGAGGAATCATATGATATCCTGAGGAAGAAAACCAGTGAGGATTGGAAGTTTTACCTGAGTTTTTCACTGCTTATACTTTTGGCGTTAATACGATTTGGATATTCCAGGGAATTTGAAGAGATTTCTTCGGTTTTCAGGAACTGGGGTCCGAGCCAGCAAATGTTCCGGGAGTTGGGCACAGGTGTTTCTTTTGGTACGGTGTTGTTGAATTTTTTTTCCCTCCTGGTCATCGCGCTCTTCGTCTTTTTATTGATAAGCTGGTATGGTATTTTTAATATTGATCCTCCCTGGATCATGATGCTGATTGCGGTAGGAGTTGTCGCCTTGTTTCTGCTTGCGCGCTACATACTGCTGAAAGCCGCCTCCCTGCTGCTTCCTTTCAGGAAAGAAATTACCCTTTATAATTTTTATGAGATTCAAATGAACCGGATGCTCGGTGTTGCCCTGTTTCCACTGGTTTTGCTGGTTACTTTTTCATCTCCCCCGGTAAATGAGTATGCATTGTACGCATCGCTGGCGGTGGTGGGAGGATGCATTTTAATGAGGTATTTGAAAGGATTTAACATCGGTATCAATTATTTCGGACGGCACTTGTTCCACTTTTTATTGTATATTTGCGCCCTTGAAATTGCACCTGTACTAATCATCATTCGATTGTTACAAAACCTGGGACCGCTCAGGTTTTCTTTCTAGAAAAACCAGGATTCAAATGAAATTGATGGTTGAGAAAAACACCCGGCAAGTCAAAATATCAGCAGATCCCAGCCCCAGCCCTTTAAAACCTATGAATGGGAATTCGGCCAAACCTAATATCAAATCCATTCTCATTACCCAACCGAAACCTGAGAATGATAAGAACCCCTACTTTGATCTGGCTAAAAAGCATAGTATTTCAGTAGATTTCAAGCCTTTTATTCATCTCGAAGGTGTTTCAGCAAAAGAGTTTCGGAAGCAAAAGATTAATCCGGCTGATTTTTCAGCATTAATATTTACGAGCAGAAGCGCTGTTGACCAGTTCTTTAAGCTTTGCGACGATCTGCGTGTAAGAATGTCGCCTGATGCCAAATACTATTGCATGACTGAAGCCATTGCTCTTTACCTTCAGAAATATATTCTCTTCAGAAAGCGCAAGGTATTTTTTGGTGATGGTACCTTTCAGGGATTAACTGAAATTATTGAAAAGCACCGCGATGGCGAAAAATTCCTTATGCCATGTTCAGACAATCACAAATCAGATACCTCGGATTACCTCCGTAAGAAAAAATATGAGTTTGCAGAAGCAGTGATTTTTAAAACAGTGTCTGTAGAACTTTCAGAACAGGAAATCAGGAAATATGACATGGTTGTCTTTTTCACCCCTACCGGAGTTAATGCGCTGATGTATAATTTCCCTGAGTTTGAACAGAAGTCGATAAAGATAGGTGCATTTGGTCCTTTTACTTCGCAGGCAGTAGTTGATGCTGGCCTTCATCTTGATGTACAGGCTCCTGCGCCACAATCGCCTTCCATGACCATGGCTATTGATAATTATCTCAGTGGAATCAGCTGAGCAGTATTTTATGGATTGCTTTCTCCCCATGATTCTTAGTAATGTAAGCAGGTTAGAACATTGCTTATTTAGAAGAGTACTTCTTTTTCCAATCACAGCGTTTGATTGATCTCATCACATCTTTTTGATGGTTCCATAAAATTGTTTTTAATTTACAGGAACGAGTTATCATGTATGAAGCCAGGTGATTTCAAAATAGGTTTGGTAACATTACTACTCTTTGTTACTATTAATAAAACCGTTGCACAACAGGACCCACAATTCAGCCAGCATTTTCTGAACCAGGCTGCATTTAATCCTGCTTATACCGGTTTGGATAATGCATTAAGTGCTACTGCGCAATTTCGAAGTCAGTGGGTAGGAATTGATGGCCACCCCATTACTCAAAATATTTCCCTTCATTCACCGGTTCCAGTGATTCATGGCGGTTTAGGTATAAATCTTCTAAATGAACAAGCGGGCGTGCTCCGGAATACTTCTGTTTCCATAAATTATTCTTACATCATAAAAACCAGGGCCGGTAATTTTTCCATTGGTGCAAGTGGTGGAGCTGTACAGGTGAATGTAGACGGTTCAAAGTTACGGGCGCCGGATGGAGTCTATCAGCAGAATGACATTAATCACAATGATTTCCTTTTACCTATTGTTCCTGTAAGTGGCGTTGCGGCAGATTTTTCGGCGGGTGTTTATTATACCGGAAAGAACCTGTCAGTTGGGGTTTCTGCCAATCATGTGATTCCGGGAAGTGTAAAGTTAAATTCCGAAGGCAGCAATCTTGAATTTAACTATGAGCGGCAATACTACCTCCAGTTAGGATACCTAGCAAAATTTAGTAAATCATTGGGCATGAGACCGTCGGTAATGGTAAAATCGGATGGGAATCGCTTGCAGGGCGAGGGTGACCTTGTTTTTATTTATAAAGATTTTCTATGGCTTGGTGGTGGTTACCGTGGATTTAATGATCAGACAATGGATGCAATTGTTGGATTACTGGGTATCAGTATCTCAGAAAATTTTCGGTTGGGTTATTCTTACGATTATACGATTTCTGCTTTAAGCAGTGTAAGCAGTGGCTCACATGAAGTGGTGTTGAATTACCGGGTAAACCTGATGAAACCGGTTAAGCCTGGCAAAGTGGTTTACACGCCCAGATTCTAAAAAAAATGTTTTTTGTTAGGGTGAACAATAAATTCATCAAAACACCTTTATTTAATGTTTGAATTGTCGAATTTTCATGTTGGTCCTTAAATCTTTGTTTAATTGTTTAATTTATCTACTTTTACAAACTTTCCAAAACTCAACCACTCTTTAAAAAAGTTCCGA
>JBDSEW010000180.1:0-10554 GCA_039919825.1 Chitinophagales bacterium
CCCGGCTGGTAGAAAGAATTTTACAAAGTGATTGGGTGGTGAGTGGTTTAGCGAATTGTACGTTTGTGCAACCGGACTTGTCGGGAATTGAAGGCATCGGTGTATTGGATTAGAGATCCAATTACTCAAAAGGACGGGATTATAAAATCCCGCCCAACTTTTGCATTCCTGTCAGCCGGTTGAAGGCACCTTCATTTAAATCGTGGTTTCAGGTTGATTAGCATATCCCCAATAAGATCAGCAAACAGGAAGATCTAATACTTACTTGAAAAATCACTGGCATCATCTTCATAAAAATGAACAGTATAAATTAATTGTATCAAACAGTTTGCAGTTTCTCGTCAGCACCAACAAGGTAAGGGTTTATGCCTTTGTCATCATGCCAAACAATATTCATCTTGTCTGCAGCATTCATGATAATGACGCAATAGCTCAGCAGTAAAGCTTTTCTTGCATTTGTAAAAAGAGAAATCCCTTGTGTTCAGATGCACCTTTATGCTACCTGGAAATAGTTGATAAAAAATTTGGTGGAGCCGTAGCATACGCAGGGTCAGTGGAAATTTTCCATCACTTCTGTGTGGAAAACTTTTATGAAGTTCCATACTGAAAAATTTATTATTTCGTGTAGGCGTTAAACTGCAATAAAATTTATTAGCGCACTGCTGCTTTTCATTATTCAACTCAATCCTTTTAAATGGAATCCTTAGCTGTTAAACCCATCACCAGAAATATTAACGGGATAAACATCACCGAAGATCATACGATAAACGATAGCCGCTATGGAATAACTAAGAAAATACGGGAAGAAATTGACATTGCCGCCACATGGCTCGATAAAAAAAATAAAAATAAAGCGATTAAAGATCTGAATCACCTTTCGATAAAGTATCCGTCAATTCCACAGATCAGGAATTTACTTGCTGTGGCTAATTATAAAGCTGGCAACATCAGCAAATGCCGTGAAATAAATCAGGCATTGGTAAGGGATCATCCGGATGACCTGTTTGGCAGAATAGGCCTTGCTGAAGATTTTATACGGAATGGCAAATTTGAAAAAGTTCCCGAAGTGCTGATTGAATCGATGGACCTGAAAGATTTAGTTCCTGAACGATCATTGTTTCACGAAAATGAAGTGTTTGCATTCTATAGTGCTGCCTATGATTATTTTTTGGAGACAGACCAGGAAGATGGAGCTATTTTTTCTCTGAATATTTTGCAGGAGATGGATCCCGACAATGCAGTTGTTTTAAATCACGGGCTGAACTTAGTTCGTTATCGTCTTAAAAAAGGACTGGAGCGATATGAAGATGAAATGGCAAGAGCAAGAACTGTTAAGGTAATTGCCAAAAAAGTATGCGAAGAAACCAGGGAGCCACCTGTCTTCCATCATCCTGAAATAATGGAGTTGTATCAAAATGATTTATCCATTACACAGGATACCATTCTGCAATTGTTAGCCCTTCCCGGAACAACGCTTATTGCTGATCTTGAAAATGTAGTGCTTGACAGCATTGCCCGTTATAAATATTTTTCCTCTCTGGACTGGAATGATCAAACACATTATTTTTTACAGCATGCCCTGTTTCTTCTTACAGAATTAAAGGCAGAGGAGAGCTTGCAAACGGTACTTCATTTACTGAGACAAGACGATGAATTTACCAACTATTGGTTCGCCGACCACATGACCGATTGTATCTGGGAATGCCTTTATATGCTGGGCCAAAACAGTTTGCCTGAACTTAAAGATTATCTCTTTGAGCCGAATCATTCTTCCTATTCCCGGTCAATAGTTTCTTTTGCAGTGTCGCAAATAGCCATGCATGAGCCACAAAGAAGGCAGGAAGTAATCCAATGGTTCGATGAGGCTTTTGATCATTTTCTGAAAAATCAGACCGATGATACTATCATTGACAGCGAGCTGATTGGATTGATGATTGGTGACGTGTTAGATATTGAGGGAAGAGAATTAAGAGAGCAATTGAAAAAACTTCACGAAGCCGGTTTGGTGACAGAGTCGATTTCCGGTGACTGGCAAGAGGTATCAAAAGAGTTGGATCGTCCTTTTGTAAGGAGTAAGGAAATGGAGCTTTATGGCATTTTTGACAAATACAACCATTTCCTCAGTTGGTTGCACGGTGAACCAGAATCTGAAGATATTAATCCATTCTTTAACGACTTGCCTGAGATCGCGCAAACAGATCACTACAGGGAAGAGCATGATTATGAGGATGCACCGTTTGAAGTTATTGCCTCTGCACAACCTTATGTAAGAGCAGATCCCAAGATCGGGCGCAACGATGCATGTCCATGCGGGAGTGGAAAAAAGTATAAAAAGTGCTGCGGGAAATAGTTGCTTGTCTTGCAACCCGTAGCAGGTAACCTGATTTTTTCGCTGGCCTGGATTTTTAATCCGGTCTTATTGAGCTTTGGGATTTTCAATGCTGCTTTCATTCCTTCATCGGATTAAAAATCTGAATGCCCGAAATTCATATCAATGCTAATATCGAGATTCGGTCATTCAGGAGTACGAACCATATTCGAAAAGGAAAAAATAGTGATGACGCCCAATTCATTTCATGACGACAGCGCTGAGCAAAACCTATGACCGTACCAACACCTTCTTCAAAAGTCATTCTGGAGGAAACTCCTGACAATAATCTACTCACCTCATACTATACCAACCAATCTCCCACAGAATTTATTTTATGCTGTGCCTTGTAAGAAGTGCAGTAGGGATACACTATGCAAAATTGCATAATTATTATCAGCAGTTTACAAGGACGTCATTGTAAGGAAATCCCTGAAAATCTGCAAGAATCTCTAAAATGAATTCAGGGGATTAATATTTCAGAAAAAACATTATTCTCTGTGCAAGAGCTTGTTTAGGGTCAGGAAGTTCCTCCTGAATGACTTCAGCGCAGGATGTGTGTTTTCCATAGAAAAAAATTGGAATTGTGATTCCAATCTGAACTTTCAAATTATTAAATGCAACTCTGAAAGTAGCTGTAATGTATACTGGATAATACTTTCAAATGGTTTCGAAAACTATTGATTACAAATCCCTACCAATGGGCTTGGATATTCGCACACCAGAGTGATTAGAACCCAAAGAGTTTTTTAATTCTCTCATGGATTGCTGATTTTATGCTGCCTTCAATAATTCCCAATTCTCTTCTGATCAGATTCTTTGGAATGGTGACGAGCTTATGGATTCGAATGACTGAATCTTCTTTCAAACCTGCTTTGATAAATTCCTTTTCACGTCGTGTAAGAAGGATGTCGGTAGTCAAAAGCTTGCCAGGAATCTTACTGGAGATAAATGCTATGACAATGTGGTCATGATCTCCAATTTCATTGGTCAGGCAGACAGCAGGCCGAACTTTAATTGCTGAAAAGTCATCGAATGGAAATGGAACAAGAACAACTTTGTACTTAACCATTGAAGGGTTTACCGTCGGTGATGGAATAGATGTCTTCACCCTCATCATTCAAAAAAGTGAATGCAGGATTGGATGCGATTGCAGTGAGCCACTCCTTTTCTTCGTCATCCTTTTGTTCCGGATATAGAATGATCACCTTTACGTCTTTCTTTTTCAGACGAAGTTGTTTATTCAACTTCAGGTTTCCCCGGGCATCTACTTTCCCTGATGTTTCAATGGCTTTCATACCGCAATTCTTTAGTCAAAGATACTGAAAGTGGAGAGTTTCTTTTATAGTTCCCTCAAAACCGGCGCAGGGCCTGGGAAAGGAATCCAATGACAGTGTTAACTCGAGCGCGTGTGCAGGCAAGCTTTGAGGGAAGCGCACGCGTTAGCCACAATACCAGGCCGTGCTGCAAACGGCGAGATTAGAGTTTTCACTTATTTTTTTTTCATTGAAAATTCCCATCCATTATCGTCAAAGAACTCAAACAAGTTCATGTGACGAACTTTGAAATATTTGCACACCGCTGGAATTTTAGTATTGCTCTTTTCGCTTTCAGCACTAATGATGACATAATCAGAATCTTTACCAAACAAGTTCTCTTCTTCCATGCGCTCAATTACCAACGCAATAATCCATGGGTCTGCCTCTTCTCTTTTACTTCGTGGGTCAATTAATTTTGGAAAGTTCGCAAGTATTTGTAGCGCCACTTGTCCCTGTTTATTTGTAATAGGGAAAAATGAAGACTTATATCTTCCGATTAATTTCCCGATTTCGTCAGTAGCGCCTGTGGAAGGGATAATCTCATCATAAACAATGCTATGAGAAAACATTCTCTTCTTTTTAAATAAATCTTCAAGATGTTTCCATAAATCGGGAATTAATCGGGCAGGATAGTACCTATTCAAAGTTATAAGAGCACTACTGTCAGGACAATAAATGTTCAATAGCTCAGAAGACATTCAGCAACCGGTTTACATTAAGATTTAAGGCGCTTGAAGCTTGTGTATAGGAAAGTTTGTTATCGGCAATTGCCTGCATCACCATATTATAAAAGGTTTCTCCGCGGCTTGCCTTGCTTTTTACTTCTGGTTTTATTGCAACAGCACCTTTCTTTTTTTGTATTTTTTTGTAACTGGATTTAATTACATCGAGCAACCTGAAAAATTTCAAATCTGAAATTTTGTTTTCATCTTTTAGTCTTCGCAGATAAACTTCGCGGCTTATTTTCAGTTTGGAAGCGTAAACTGCAATCTCATTCAAGTC
The DNA here is from genome assembly GCA_039919825.1 of Chitinophagales bacterium. GTDB lineage: Bacteria > Bacteroidota > Bacteroidia > Chitinophagales > UBA10324 > JACCZZ01. The sequence goes on from JBDSEW010000180.1 coordinate 4,690, forward strand.
ATCTGTTTTCTCAATCACGTCTGCCGGAGCCAAAAAACTTCCTGCAAATTCATTGCATTTCCATTCTTCAGTTTGCTTAGTTGTTGCTTTTTCAAATAAGCACAATCCGCTTTGATGACGAAGGATATGAGCCAACTCATGAAAGATGGTAAATATCCTGTGATAATAATTGTAGTTGCTGTTTACCACTATGGCATAAGGAAGCTTATCTGTCAAGCAAAATCCCTCCACTTCGTGTATGGGCATGGCAAATTGGAAAACTAAAATTCCAAGTCGGTCTTCAACAGCCAGGCGCCATTTGCGGTATGCTTCACTCTCACTCCCAAATTGCATCTGCTCTTCAATACTTATGTCAAGCAGTTCCCGAAGCCGTAAATTGAAACTATGATTATCTTTTTTTTTTCCCTTTGCTTCGCTCATCCAGTCATAGCGGTTCTTCCAATAACTTTCTCCCTTCAGTTCAAATGCAATTTCACAGAAGTAATTTACATCCCGTAAAACATCAAGTAGTTTTTTAGAGAACCTGCTTTCAGCAGGACTTAGATTGCGGTAATCTTTTGGCTTCTGGACTTTGGGTGGTGCCTCGGGCAATAAAAAAACAGCAAGTTGTCGTTTGTATGTAGTTGCAATACTTTGCAGCTTTCCGAGCGGAATATTCTTTCCTTCCTTCTCCCATCGTTTGTAGCGCGCTTCAGCAACATCTACCTTTTCAGCAATCTCAGCCGGATCGAATCCTGCTTCTTCTCTTGCCCAGCGAAGCACCTGCGGATTTATATTCAACTCTGTTCGGCTCATGCTACAAATTAAATGATTTTTATTAATAAGCGACAATGGAGACTCCCTCTATTTGAGAATTTTCTCAATCCCTAACATTAGGAATTCTACACTCCCACCTTCATCCTCATCTTTGAGTACTAAAGATAGCATTCCATCACAGACACTATTGTTCCCATTCATTTCCCAACATACTCCTTTCATATAAAAAAAGCACCGCAGACACAATCATTCCAATAGGAATCATCAATACGGTTTCCGTTGAATATGAATCAAGCTCAAAATAACACAGCAAGTTTATGATATCTGTACCGTTCAGACAGACAAATAAGTGACAACTACTACCTAACGACTAAGGATGCATCCGCCGAAGCTTTAGCGAAGGAGGACTAATTCCCCGTCAGCGCCGCAGCCCCACTCACAATCTCTGTAAGCTCCGTGGTAATCGCAGCTTGCCGGGCACGGTTGTATTTAATGGAGAGGTCTTTCAGCAATTCTTTGGCATTTTCGGTTGCTTTGTCCATGGCAGTCATACGTGCACCATGTTCAGAAGCATTGCTGTCGAGCAGCACCTTAAAAAATTGCGTTTTCAGAATTTTAGGAATAAGCTCGTTCACCAATTCTTCCTGTTCGGGTTCAAAGATGAAATTGATGGAAGAAGCTCCCTTTCCTGATGAAGCTTTTAATACCGGGAGAAAACGCTCTACCTGGAATATCTGTGTACCCGCATTCTTGAACTGCGAATACACAATTTCAATGCGGTCATATTCATTGTTCTTAAACGCCTGCATCATCCATTCCGCAACTGCTGATGCATGCGCAAAGTCAAGCGTCGCAAAGAGCAGTGCATATTCAGAATTAATCTTGTAGGGTAATTTTCTGAAAGCATCATTTGCTTTTTTACCTACCGGAAGAACCGTTACATGACCTGATTTCGCAAGTGCTTCATATTTTTCATGGATCGTATGCAGGGCAAGCTTAATAGTAGTAGAGTTGAATCCACCGGCCAGTCCACGATCTGAAGTTACCACCACCATCAATACATTTTTGATCGTGCGTTCCTTTGCCATTTCAATCACCACTCCCGGATCAGAAGCAATATTGCTCATCAGTTCATTGAGCTTATTGGCATAAGGCCGCATCTGCACAATGCGTTCTGTTGCCCTGCGTAGCTTGGCGGCACTCACCATTTTCATTGCTTTGGTGATCTGCTGCGTATTCTGTACGCTCTTGATTCGGTTCCTGACTTCTTTTAGCTGACCAGACATTTGCTATTTATTTGAATACCGGAAAATGAATTCTAAACCCTTCGACAAGCTCAGGGTGACGTCGTGCGGAGGTCATGTTGAGCCTGTCGAAACATTGGCAATTAGTTTTTTGAATATCCCCTTACAGTCTCTTATATATTCATGATCTACTTTCCTTTGTAAGCTACTTCCACATCCTTCGCTACTTTCTTAACAGTTGCAATGCTTTCATCACTTAAGTTTCCTTTGCGGAAATCTTCCAGCACATCTTTATGATTCGCTTCCATTAAGTTGAGGAACGCTTCTTCAAATTCCTTTACACTACTAACAGGCACCTTGCTGAGCAAACCCTGTGTTCCCAGGTAAATAATGGCTATTTGCTTTTCTACCGACATTGGTGCAAACTGCTTCTGCTTCAGAATTTCCACGTTGCGGGCACCTTTGTCAATAACTGCCTTGGTTGCAGCATCCAGGTCGCCACCGAATTTGGAGAACGCTTCCAGTTCACGGTACTGTGCCTGATCCAATTTCAACGTACCTGCGATCTTCTTCATTGACTTGATCTGTGCATTACCACCTACACGACTTACTGAGATACCCACGTTAATGGCAGGACGCACACCGGAGTTGAACAGGTTCGATTCCAAAAAGATTTGTCCATCGGTAATGGAGATTACGTTGGTAGGGATGTAAGCAGAAACGTCACCTGCCTGTGTTTCAATAATTGGCAATGCAGTGAGTGATCCGCCTCCTTTTACCAATGGACGGATAGATTCCGGAAGGTCATTCATGCTCTTCACCACATCATCCGACTCAATAATTTTTGCGGCGCGCTCCAGCAAACGGGAGTGCAGGTAAAAAATATCGCCCGGATAAGCTTCACGTCCGGGTGGACGACGCAGCAACAATGAAACTTCACGGTAGGCAACAGCCTGTTTACTTAAGTCATCATAAATAATCAATGCAGCCCTGCCCGTATCACGGAAGAATTCGCCAATGCAACATCCCGCAAAGGGTGCATAGTACTGCAACGGAGCAGGATCAGATGCAGATGCGGTTACAATAACAGTATAGGCCAATGCACCTTTTTCTTCTAGCACTTTTGCAACGTTTGCAACCGTAGATGCTTTTTGCCCGATGCCTACATAAATGCAGAATACAGGTTCGCCACGTTCATAAAATTCGCGCTGGTTGATAATAGTATCAATGCAGATGGCAGTTTTACCGGTCTGCCGATCGCCGATTATCAATTCGCGCTGACCACGACCGATAGGGATCATCGCATCAATGGATTTCAAACCTGTTTGTAAAGGTTCTTTAACCGGCTGACGGAATAAAACACCGGGTGCTTTTCTTTCCAAAGGCATCTCATACAATGTGCCTTCAATCGGACCTTTGCCATCAATTGGTTGACCGAGCGTATTCAATATCCGGCCTACCATTCCTTCCCCAACGTTAATCGATGCAATCTTCCCGGAACGGCGAACGGTGTCACCTTCCTTAATGGTTTCCCCGCTTCCCATCAACACAATACCTACGTTATCCTCTTCCAGGTTTAATACGATGGCACGGGTTCCTTCTTCAAACTCCACCAATTCTCCTGCCTGCACATTGGTAAGTCCATACACACGGGCTATACCATCGCCAATCTGTAATACGGTGCCTACTTCCTGCAGTTGTGCAGCAGTATTGAATCCGCTCAACTGTTCGCGAAGGATGGAGGAGATTTCTTCTGGTTTGATGTCTGTCATAATGCTAAAAAATTTTTAATCGTTAATACTTCAATTCATAAAGGTTCTGTATGAATTCCTGCTTGATGAAATGCAGGTCGTGCCTGATGCTGGCATCGAACTTATTGTCATTTACCTCTAAAATAAATCCGCCTATGATTTCAGGATTTATTTTGATGTTCAGTTGTAATGTTTTCCCCTGGAAGCGCGGCAGGGCAGCAACACGTGTAAAAATATCATCATGCAGCTTGGCATCCAACGGAATAGCTGAAGTAAGCGTAGCTACTACTATTCCTTTGATCTCATTGTATTGCCTGTCGAAAGATTCCCCTATATCGCGCATTACAAACTCACGGCCTTTCTTAAACACCAGGTAGAAAAATTTTTCAGTGATAGTGCTTACTTTACCATGATAGATGGCAGAAAAGATCTTTGCTTTTTTATCGCCGCTTATTACAGGAGAAGCCAGTGCGGCATTCAGTTCAGGATGACTGGTCAACCTCAACAGGTCAATATCCTTTTTGACTGTATCCAGTTCATTGGTCTCCAATGCGAAATCAATCAATGCCTTGGCGTAGCGATATGCAACCCGTGGATTACGCATGGTTCCGTTTAATTCTGAGTGGTTAAATCGTTGGCAAGCCGGGTAACATAGGCTTCCTGTTCTGCCTTGTTACTCAGTTCGCGGCGCAATACTTTTTCTGCAACATCCACCACCATGTTGCCAATCTGGTTCTTCACATCAATGATGGCTTCCTTACGGCGGTTTTCAATATCGCGGCGGGTTTCATCCATAATTTTTGCCGCGTCTTCCTTTGCCCTTTCTCTTGCTTCGCTGATGATCTGCTCTTTCACTTCTTTGGCTTCTTTCAGTATCTGAACACGCTCCTGCTTTGCCTGTTGCAATAATGCTTCATGCTCGCTTTTCATTCCCAGCATTTCCTGCTTGGTACGTTCAGCGGTTTTCAAAGCATCATCAATAGTGGTTTCACGGTCATCCAGTGCCTGCAGGATGGGCTTCCACGCATATTTTTTCAGGATGAAAAGCACGAGCAGGAAAATGACTGCGGTCCAGAAAATTAATCCTAATGAGGGTTGTAAGAGTTGCATGTGTATGCTATTTCAGTTTGTACAAAAGAATTTGCCGTTTCCTGTTAAGCAGCAATGAATCCAGGTTATCTAATGAGACCTTCTAAATGAAAGAGACGTTATCCCAACATTCAGCTATCAGCATTTATCTGTCTGAATTCAGTGATACTTACTAGAGGAAAAGGATCAGCACACACACAACAATACCGAACAATGCCACCCCTTCTACCAAAGCCGCAGTGATAAACATGTTGGTACGAATGTCGTTGGTAGCTTCCGGCTGACGGGCAATGGATTGTAGTGCATTCGCACCGATCAAACCTACACCGATACCTGCACCAATAGCAGCAAGACCTGCTCCGATACCTGCACCCATTTGTGCGTAACCATCAATTGCTAAAAACAGAATGCTCAGTAAATGCATCATAATTAATTGAGTTTAATTGAGTTGAAAAAAAATTGTTAGTGATGAGATTCTTTGTGATCGTGCCCGCCGGTAGCGATGGCTTCGCTGATGAAGAGGGCTGTTAATATGGTAAAGATGTATGCCTGTAAAGCACACACCAGCAATTCGAGCAGGTAAATGAAAATGGCAAACGCAACAGAGAAGATGGAAGCGCCTAAACCGGCAAAGATGCTCATGGCAGAAAAAATGAAAATGAGCATCAGGAATGACAACACAATCAAGTGACCGGCTAACATGTTCGCGAACAACCGGATCATCAATGCGAAGGGCTTTACAATAAGGTTACTGATAAATTCAATCGGGACAAGAATCGGTAATACCGCGCCGGGAACACCGGGAGGTGAAGCCATGTGTGACCAGTAATGTCGGGTAGAACCTACCATCATCAATATAAAGGTGAAAGCAGCCAGCGTTAAGGTAACTGCAATGTTGCCGGTTACATTGGCTGCTCCGGGAATCAGACCAATAAGGTTATTGATCCAGATAAAAAAGAATAAGGTAAGCAGGTAAGGCAGGTATTTGTTAGACTTTTCGCCGAGCAGCGGTTTCGAAACCTGAT
>JBDSEW010000199.1:0-6912 GCA_039919825.1 Chitinophagales bacterium
AGGAAAAACATCTTCGCTCGTTTTACAATTTGTCAGCCTGTTGCTTGCTTTTTTTACCAAAGAAACAGCTGTGTTCGCAGCACCCGTAGCATTCTTACTCATTTTATTATGCCTTGATAAAAAATGGTCCGATAAAAAGAACCTGGTGCTTTATGGAAGCTGGGTCATTGCTTTTTTACTATGGTTGTACATTCGCTCGCTCGCCACGTTGAAAGAAGATCAAATGCAATTTGCACAGGTGATTGCAGCACTGCCTTTTAGATTGCAGGTACTGCTTCAATATCTTGGCAAAATCATTTTACCCGTTAACCTGAGTGTTTTTCCAATTACAAAAGATACTTCCAATGTCTATGGAATAGCTGCTGTGCTTTTAATCGCTACGGGAATCTATTTTTCAAAAGAGAGAAACGTTAAATTGATCCTTGCAGGCATTTCCATTTTCTTTCTTTTTCTTATCCCTGTGTTACTCGTTCCTGCAACCCTGAACGATCAGGATTTTGAACACCGGCTCTACCTGCCGGTGTTGGGTATTCTTATCCTGTTGAGTCAGACTCTTCTTTTTAAGAATAAATGGAATGAAAGAAACATCTTGATTGCAGGTAGCATCGTTTGCCTTGTGTTAGCGGTCTTGAACTTTAATCATCAAAAAAAATTCAGTGACCCCATCACTTTTTGGACGGATGCCGTGCGCACTTCACCACATTCAGCCTATGCCAACATGATGCTGGGCGCACGACTGAATGATACCGATCCGGGAAGGTCGGAGTCCTTGATCAAAACTGCGTATGCACTGAATCCTGATGAGAAATACCTGAATTATTATATGGGAAAAATGATGCTGGACCAGGATTCCATTACAGCAGCTGAAAAATACTTTCTGAAAGAGATAAAGAAGTCTGATTACTATGAATGCTATTTTCACCTGGCACGCATCGCTTTTGCAAAAAATGATTTTAACAAAGCCATCGAATACCTCACTACCTTCCTGACTAAAAGTCCCGATGATCCCCAGGGGAACAACAACCTGCTTTTACTTTATCTCCAAACCAATCAATTGGAAAATGCCAAAATTCAGTTACAGCGAATGCAACAATTGGGTTTGGAAATACCTCCAGAAGCTGTGGAACGGCTGAAGTAATTATCATTATAGATTGATACCTCGAAAGGGCCTAAACTATCTAAAAGATATACCCAACTAAAAGGTATAACCTGTTTACCGGTGACCGCAGGTTTTCTGTACTCGCTATTCCGTTTGACAATTCATACTTCGCCTGTGCATTTATTCTCCCAAACGCTGCGCCTGCACCTACCAATGCACCAAATTCATGATGTCTGAAGTTTTCGAAAAGTGTTTCTGTCAAAAGGTAGCTTTGGTTGAGCACTACATCCGTGCGAACATACTCATTGAATGTACGCATAGCATACCCATACGAAATGCCAGTATTAAAGAAAATACGAGGCGAAATTTTCGTAAGATGATAGTTCAGCAGCAACGTTCCCTTTAAATATGCAAAGTCTAATTCAAAGTTGCTGGTGGAATGATAGTTTTCTGAAATAGTTTCTGAGAAGCTTGCCGTTGTTTGATATGCCTGATAGAATAATTCAGCGGACGCAGAAAAAGAATTCAATTTATTCACCTCGGCATTCACCTTTATCCCAAAAACAGGGTTCACAGAAGTGCTGAAATCAGCTTGCTCAATATCGTTGGAACCGGTGCCCTTAAAAGAAATTTTAGCAAGAGAGAATCCAATCACAGGGCCCAGGTAAAATTTTATTTTATTTAGCGGCAAAATATAGGTCGTCCCCTTCCCTGCGCACTTGTTATAAGCTATAATGATTGGTTGAAGATCGTTAATCGTATAAGCTGCCCTTTCAATATCCTGTTGAATTTCCCTGCAATCCTGCAGGTAAAATTTTAATTGACCGACATATTTTCTCCTCGCTACAAGCTTGGGTTGACCAACCAGGTAATGTTCCATGAACTGATGAAAGACAAGCTCTCTAAAAATGGTGTCCCTGGAAATAAAATAATGGCGCTTCGTTGAATCAATATTTTCATAGAGTGATATTTCCCCTTCCACCAGTACTTGCACAAAAATGGAATCATGCATTAATATGGTGGTATCCAAACGGTAGTGATAATCTTCAGTCGCTATTGGTGTAACATCTACAACTGTAATTCTGCTCTCGTACTTTCTTCCATCCGCCAAATCAAAAGATTTGATATCCACAGGAGAAAAATCCTTCCAATAACTATTCTCACCCCTGAACTTTATTTGTCGCGGAGTACTGATTTTAGGAGGAAAAGAAATCATTCCTTTGATGCTATCTCCATAGTGGGTGATCACAAATCCATTCAATGAAACTTCCTGGGCAATTACCTGGGATATGCATATAATCATCAGGACAGTAAATAATAACACCTTCATATTAACAATATCTTCGCGTCAGAATCGTCCCAGCACTTCAATTACAACGGGAAGGCTTGAGTACATAAAAAAAGGATTTATCCGTTCATATTTTTTTCGCCTTCGTTCATATTCTCGTAACCAAAACTTCTCAGTTCCTGAACCAACCTGCTTACCGGTAATCCCATCACATTATAAAAGCATCCTGATACTTTTTCTATTCCAACCAGGCCCATCCATTCCTGAACACCATATGCACCCGCCTTATCAAAGGGTTTATATTTTTTCACATAATACTCGATCATTTCGCCGGATAGTTTTCTGAAATACACCCGTGTCAATTCCGAAAAGGTGGTAGCACGCTCACGGGTGCACAATGTAACACCAGTGATCACTTCGTGCATATTTCCTGAAAGGTGATGCAGCATTTCAATCGCTTCTCTTTCATCAGCAGGTTTACCGAAAATGTGATTTTCAAACAATACGATGGTATCCGCAGTTATCAGTATCTCATCAAACTTAAGGTGCGGTAGTACGGCATTAGCTTTTTTTTCCGACAGGTAGGAAGGAACCATCCGGAGTGGCAATTCATTTGGATAATCCTCATCTACATCAGACACAAACAAGGAGAATTCAAAACCAAGATTCCAAAGCAATTCATGCCTTCTGGGCGATTTAGAAGCCAACACAATTTTTCCGGGCATCATTTTTCTTAGTTCGTGTGAATCAAAAATAGGAGAATTATTTTCTGAAACTATTTTGCAGTGATTAATCAGGGAATGATGACCGAGGAAATCATCTTTCCGATCATACAAAGCGGGAAGTCTTCAGTAATTTCGCCGTCATGAATCTCAACATTGGATTTTCACCATGCCCTAATGATACCTTTATATTCTATGCTTTGCTGCATGGGAAAATTGATACACGTGGCTTATCCTTTACCCCATGGCTTGCTGATGTGGAAACCCTGAACCGTAAAGCTTTTAATGCAGAACTCGACATCAGCAAATTAAGTTTTGCGGCTTACCTGCAGTTACAGCAGCATTACCTGTTGCTTACTTCAGGAAGTGCTTTGGGTAAGAACTGCGGCCCGCTGTTAATAGCAAAAAAAAATATTTCTCCGGAATCAATGCACCTTCATTCGGTGGCAATTCCGGGAAGACATACCACTGCAAATTTTTTGTTTGATACTTTCTTTCCCATTCATGCAGGTAAAGTAGAAATGGTTTTTTCAGCAATTGAAGATGCAGTAATCAATGAAGTTACTGACACCGGAGTCATTATTCATGAAAATCGTTTCACCTATGAGCAGAAAGGGTTGAAGAAAGTGGCAGACCTCGGAGAAAAATGGGAGCAATCCACTGGTCATCCGATTCCGTTGGGGGGAATTGCCATCCTTCGTTCCATTGATCCTGCAGTTGCCAAAACGGTAAATCAACTGATCCATGAAAGTGTATTGTATGCATTTGCGCATCCGGAGGAAGTTATCGGATACGTTCGCCGGCATTCACAGGAAATGGAAGAAGCTGTAATGTGGCAGCACATTCATTTGTATGTAAACGATTATACTATCCGTTTGGGTGAAAAAGGCAAAGCAGCCATTGACCACTTTTTTGATCATGCCCTTCAAAGAAAGATGATTGATGAAAAGATTATTCCCGTTTTTGTGGAATAACTAACCAGGTTGATAGATTGCACTTTTAAATTGTATCCTCCACCGGTATCGCTATATCGAACTCATTAAGTGTTCTTGAATATTTCCGACAAAGCCCTTCCAACTCGTCTCATTTCCTCGTTTCACGAATAGAATTATTTTTGTCGCCGATCATGCTGAACGGAAAAAAAATTGTGGTAGTGTTACCGGCTTACAACGCTGCTCAAACACTGGAGCCCACCTACCGGGAAATTCCATTTGATATTGTAGATGAAGTTGTGCTGGTGGATGATGCCAGCCGCGACAATACGGTGAAAGTTGGCGCCGATCTGGGGATCCGACACATTATTGTGCATGAAAAAAACAAAGGCTACGGAGGCAATCAAAAAAGCTGTTATGATACTGCTCTTGCCTTACATGCAGATATCGTTATTATGCTGCATCCTGACTATCAATACACTCCTAAATTGATTCCGGCAATGGCTTCCATTATTGCCAATGACATTTACCCGGTGGTTCTTGGATCAAGAATTCTGGGTAAGGGGGCAAGAACCGGAGGAATGCCCCTTTACAAATATTATTTTAACAGGATGCTCACCTTTGCACAGAATTTACTGATCAACCAAAAACTTTCTGAGTACCACACAGGTTACCGGGCTTTTTCAAAAGAAGTATTGAACAGTATAAACTACCAGGACAATTCTGATGATTTTGTTTTTGACAACCAAATGCTGTCACAAATTTTTATGGCAGGTTTTGATATTGCTGAGGTTACCTGCCCGACGAAATATTTTGAAGAAGCCTCCTCCATTAATTTCAGCAGAAGTGTTACATATGGTATTGGTGTTTTATCCGTAAGCTTCAAACATTTCCTTCATAAAAACAGGATTGTAAAGTCAGCGATATATAACAATAGGAAATAACCTGGGCAGCCACCTAAAGTATTTTATGCCTTCGTCTTTTTTACAAATGGCCACCGCTGAACAAGCTGTTTCAGAAATCCCAGGTAGGCGTCAACATTGAATAAAACGGAATCAATAGAGGCCTTGTATACCAGGAAAATCGAGATTGGCATAAGCAATACTGTAGAAAACCACATTCCTTCTAAAGGTGTCAACACTCCTTCTTTTGCCATCTTTTCTCCCATGATGGAAAGTGAATAAAAGATCACAAAGAAAAATACAGAAATCACAAAAGGTAACCCAAAGCCACCCTTTTTTATGATGGCGCCTAATGGGGCTCCGATCAGGAAAAGAATAAAACAGGCAAAGGATAAAGAAAACTTGCGTTGCCATTCAATTTCAAATTTACGCAATACCTCCCCTTTGTAGCTTATATTCTTCGCTGAAATCGACAGGTAGCCTTTTATATTCCGGGCAGAGGCCAGTGCCCTGTTATAAATCGAAAATGAATCTGTAACCTCAGTGACAGAACTTGTATCCACCTTTTTTTGAACGGTATCAAAATCAGTTCGCTGAAAGGAAAAATAGGTAGCACTGAAAGCCTTTGATTCCTTATATGTTTTGTTGAGCTCCATCTCCAGTGTATCCATCGACTTTCGCAACTGCCCGAGGTTTTGCATCTGGTAATTGTCCTTAAAAAGATTTTCGTCTGTTCTGTTTAGCGAAAACTCAGAAAGGTCAAATACCTTTCTCCATTCTTTGAAGCCAATTCTCAACTGTTCATAATCTTTGGATTTTTTTCCGGAAGGAGGCGCCATTTCCTGGTATTGCTTTCCATTAAAGAGTTGTAACACCAGGAAGTGTTTATCGTCAGTCATAAACATTTTCCCGTCTTTGGCAGTAATCACATAATCATTTCCTCTTCCGCTGCTATGATCGTAAATCAAAACGTTGTGTATGGTTTGGTTGTCAGGATCCTTATTTCCAACCCTGATACTGTAACCGTCAATGTCATTGTAAAAAATTCCCTGCCGGATATTTACCGCCGGCCGTTGCTGCCGGATGTCGTATAACAGCGCCCCGAATTTCAGGTTTGCTACCGGCAACACGAAATTGGCAAACATAAAAGCAGCAACACTGATCAATGCAGCAACACCCATCAATGGAGAAATGATTCGCAAAAGTGAAATGCCCGAAGATTTCAAACTCGTAAGTTCATAATGTTCTCCAAGCGTTCCGATGGTCATAATAGAAGAAAGTAATACCGCCAGGGGAAGCGCTAACGGCACCATGCTGGCTGAAGCATAAAAAAGCAACCTCCCGATTTCATAAGCTGGCAATCCTTTCCCAACAAGATCGTCAACATACTTCCATAAAAACTGCATCACCAGCACAAAAAGTGTTACGAAGAAGATCGCAACAAAGGGCCCAACAAACGATTTGAGTAAAAGCCAGTCTATTTTTTTCACCTATCTTTCGTGTGTATCATGGAAGCAGCAAAGATAATCCTTTCAGCAGACGAACTCGATGCATTAAGAGACCGCTCTTTCTTTGAAAAGAAGAAACGGATAACCGACAAGGTCTACCGTCAGTTTGCGAACGCTATAAACGAAGCCAATACATTAAAAATATTTTCGGGTATTGAATTTCCTCCTGGAACCGATTTTACAGGAGGTAAAATTTCAAAAGGTGAAAATTACCTGGGGCTCCCCTACCTGTTGCTTGATTTCCCAAGAAACTTTAAAGGAGATCAACTGCTGGCAATACGAACCATGCTGTGGTGGGGAAATTTTATAAGCAGCACCTTATTCGTTTCCGGAAAGGAGGCAATAACACTTCAGAAACCAATTATCAGTTATTTACCAGATCTGGTAAAAATGAAATGCTCGATTTGCATACACGAGTCACCCTGGCTGCACCATTTTGAAAACGACAATTACCAACCGAT
>JBDSEW010000219.1:0-8720 GCA_039919825.1 Chitinophagales bacterium
TTTTGAGGATTCCTCTTATTTGTTGGTCACCTGAATATCGTCAATAGAAAGTCAAGTTATAATCAATTGATTATAGCAAATTTTAATTTTTGAATTCACTACTCAATTTTTATTTTTGCCACCACGCATTATAAAAACCGCAATTAATGCTATAATTGCCACAACTATAAAAATTCCAAATCCCATTCCTGCTTTGAAAACTCCTCCTATTACCGTACAGGAATCTAGTAGAACTATTGAAAATGTAAAGATCAGGATGTGTAAAAAATTCACCTGTTTCATAACAAATTGCTTTTGGTTATTATAAAATGATATTAAACGTTGTCAATACATGATCACTTCTTATCATTGACTATCACTCCAGGTATACAATATTGAGGATGCTATGCACTAAATTCAATGAAGAGATCATAAGAAATATTATTTAGAAATACAGCAAAATATTTTCAGAGGTAACTATTTTTAAAAACTGGATTCGCTACCTTCCTTGATTACCCCATCACCATCATCATCTTCTCCTTCTGCCACTTCTACGCTTAACTCATCTTGATCAGAAAATTTATCGGTTTCATCACTTTCCGGATCGGGATTTTGTGATTTGTTATTTTCTTTCACAGACTCATCATCCCCGGAATCACCAGGTCTTTTTGTGGCACCTTCATTTTTCCCATTGAGGGTGATCTTGTCTTCATTTATTCCCTTGTTAGAGGTTTCCTCGTGTTTGGCTCCCATCTTAGGATGCTCAGGGTTTTGGTCCTTGTCATCACTTTGATTCTTGTTCATCTTATATAAGTTAGGAATTTAAAAAAATACCAGCTACTAAAAAGCAACATCAGCAAATTAAGGCTGCTGATGCTGCATCATTGTATCAGGTTGTATTACTATTGTATCACTGCTCATGGTTTTATTTTCAGTCTGTTCAGTTGACTGACAGGAAGTAAAAATTACACTTGTAATTAAGCCTGCGATTATCAAAAATGTTTTCATTTTCTGCGTTTGATCTGGTGAATTGAGCTGGTGAAATAAACTAAAGTTGAAAAAAACGAAGTTGCTCAGACAGTACACTATTTTGGTAAAACAACTTCTGAAACAACTTCGCCTTGCAATTTGCAGTAACCTGCTTCTTAGACATTTTCGTCTTTACTCACGACCCATTCTCTATTAATGTGAACGGCATCATCATCTGTGCGTGGACGCACACCCATTACAATATGGCCATTCTTGATTGCTCTTTCATATTCTTTTGCACGGTCTTCAGGAATACCTGAACCAACCAAAGCTCCAATCAGGCCACCGGCAACACCGCCTGCACCGGCACCTGCCAGGCCAGCCGCAAGCGGGCCTGCGATCACCAGACCAAGTCCGGGTATTAGCACACTGGTGCCAATAGCAGCAATTACTCCTGCAATTGCGCCTAATGTACCGCCAATGGCTGAACCCTTTCCTGCACCTTCCATGGCTTTATTGCCCAAATCCGTTGGATGCTCTTCGTGCTTAAAATATTTTTTGCGCGTGTCGTCTGACATCAACACATTGATTTCATCCTTCGTGTAACCGCGTTCTTCAAGCGTTTGATAAGCACGCTCCGCACTTTCCTTATTGCTAAAAGCTGCTGTTATCATTGCGCGATCAGTAGAATTCAAATTGTTTGGTTCCATGTTTTATAGGTTTTAATTTTAGTTAAATGATAATAATTTCCTTCTCTACTATAACATCATGCCACCTTGCAATACCCGTTGAAAAAGGGTTGTTTCATATAATAAGGGTAAAATATTTCCCGTATTGGAGAATTTTTTTTCACCCTGATTCATGAATAGAATTTAAGGTTTCCTCTTATTTTTCACTTCAATCATGTTGATCGTAGTGATGAAAACCTTAGTTTAGTTTCTTCAGAGATTTTTCCATATCAATTCCTTTTCCCAAAATTGCTTTAAAAAGACCCCCAATTTCTTCAGTCTTTTGGGAACAGTAATTATATCAAACTGCGACGGATGCAATCTCCTTTTCACTTCTTTCCACTGTAATGGTGTGGAAACAGTGGCCCCGTTTCGTGGCCTTACACTATCCATCGCTACTATTTCTCCATCCAATATCAATGCAGGTTTTATCTTTTGCAATGCTTCTGCAATTTCAGGATACTGATCAAGAAATGAAATACCATTCCTGGAATATAGTTTTAAATCTTTTCCGGTTTCAGCTATGGCACGATACCCATCCCACTTTATTTCAAAAAACCAATCTTCATTGTCAAATGGATGATCGGCTTCTTTCGCCAGCATTGGCCTGATATAATCAGCCAGGTGTTTTTTTTTGAAAACATGGTGAGCCTCACTGGTGTTAAAATGGCTGCTTTTTTATTTTTTTTAGCTGCGGGCTTTTGTTTTTATCCTGTTCCTTTTTCTCATTCATGAACGTCTTGCCCTTCATCGCCGTCAGAGAAGGATGATCTTCACTGGAATATTCATCTTCAGCATATTCATCACGGTGTTTGATCAGCAACCATGCATTTTTTTGCTTCTCCTCATTTTTCAGTTTTACCAAAGCAAACTCCCCTTTGAGTTTCTTCCCCTTCATCACAAACTTCAGACTGCCTCCTTTTAGTTCTTTCAATAATTCCTTTTCAGGATTGTCTGTAGGTTTTGATGCAGTATAGGTTCCTATGTCCCATATTTCAACGGTTCCTGCCCCGTTATCTTCAGGAATAATACCTTCAAAAGTCCGGTAATCATAAAGATGATCTTCAACCATCATAGCAAGCCGCTTATCCTGTGGATTCAAGGAAGGTCCCTTGGGAACGGCCCAGCTTTTCAATACACCCTCCATCTACAGCCTGAAATAATAATGCAGATGCGAAGCGTTATGACGCTGCAATAAAAACTCAAGCTCCTTACTTCCCCTTTTCTTCTTTCCCTCAGGCTCCGGGGGCTGTTTAAAATTTCTCTTTTTATCGCATACCTTGTAAACTCATATCAGGAAACTTTTTTCTTTCTCGCGCCCAAACTTGCTTTCAACTGGGCCATGAGATCATCTGTTTTTTTATGCGCTACCCTTAGTTTGGGCGGTTCTATTTTTACCCCTTTTGATTTTGCCTTAATCATTTTCAACAACGCCTCTGTGTATGCATCTTTATAACTTTCGATGTTAAATTTATCAGTGAGTTGTTCGATTAAAGAAATCGCCATTTTCAATTCTTTGGAAGATGCGGCAGTCTTGGCAGGAAGATGCATTTCATCGTGATCCCTTATTTCTTCCGCAAAGCGAAGCTTATTGAGGAGGATTAAATCTTCATAAGGCCTCAGAAGCGCCAGGGTTTCCTTGTTGCGCAAAACATAGGTTCCCACACCTACTTTACCGGTTTTATGCAGCGCATCCCGCAACAATGCATAAGCCCTTGCGCCATTTTTTTCCGGCTCCAGGTAATAGGGTGTTTCATAATAAATAGTATCAATTTCCCCTTCTTCCAGGAAATTGGAAATTTCAATCACCTTGGATTTCGTTGCACTGGCTGCTTCAAAATCCTTATCGGTAAGCACAATGTATTTGTCTTTGAGTTTATATCCCTTTACAATATTCGCCCAGTCCACTTCTTTTCCTGTTTTTTCATTGATCCGCTGAAAACGTATATTGGAAAAATCTTTTTTATCCAGCATATCTAGATCTAAATTACTTTCCTGTGTGGCGCTGTACATTTTCACCGGAATGTTTACCAGTCCGAATCCTATGGCACCTGTCCAAATGGGTCTCATGGGTTACCGTTTTTTATGAATGATCAGTTGCAATAATCTTCATCAGAATTTTTTCTTCCGGAGTCAATCCTGCCTTACCGTCGTCGTGTTCAATTTTATCAAGCTGGTCGAGGTAATTATTCAAACTGTTTTTTTCATACAGGGCAAGAATAGCAGGATGTACATAATACTTTTTGCAAACAGTGCGGGTATTTCCCAAATGAACAGAAACCTGGTCGAGTGCTTCTACGATTTTTCTTTTTGATTCGGTAACAGTTTCTGCTGGTCCCAGCTCTTTAAAAGCCAGCAATGCCCGAACTGTACCTGCCCATGTTCTGAAATCCTTGGATGTGTAATCACCGCCACTGAGTTTCCTGATGTACTCGTTCAGCATTCCTGAATCAATGGAATGTGCTGTTCCGGCATCATCATAGTATTGGAAAAGTTCTTTACCTGGTATGTCTCTGCATTGTTTCACAATATCAGAAAGGCGCTTGCTTTTAATGCCAATGTGATGGTGTATACCTTTCTTTCCTTTAAACGTAAATTTTACATTGCTACCGCTGATCTCGACATGTTTGTCTTTCATGGTAGTGAGGCCGAATGAGCCATACAGTTTTTCATATTCAGCATTTCCAACCCTTATGGTTGTTCGTTCCATGAGGCTTACTACTGCTGCCAGAATTTTCTCCTGTGGCATATCGGGAAGTGAAAGATCCTTTTCAATTTGCAGTCGCAGATGCGGGAGAATATTTCCAAAACCCTCCAAACGATAATACTTGGTTTGGTCCCGTAATGCATTCCACAAAGGATGATACCGGTATTGCTTTCGCTTTTTAATATCATATCCGGTTACCTGAAGATGTCCGTTCTCCAACTTACAAATCCAAACATTTTCCCATGCAGGAGGGATCACCAATTTCTTTATTCGCTGAAGCTCCTGTGCATCTTTAACTTTACTATTTCCATGTTGATAGGAAAAAGACTGCCCTTTCCTGATCCTTACAATTCCCGGATCACTGTCACTCACATATATGAGGTCTGCCTTTTTTGCCAGGAGCAAAGGATCCTTACCGATCTTCTTAATAATATGTGCGGGCAACACGGTTGTTTCAGCAGTAGCAATCATTGAATTTTTTTTAACCATTTATAATTTCTCCGCGATTAGGATGTAAAAACTGACCGGTCATATAAGATGAATCGGCTGATGCCAGAAATAAATAAGCAGGTGCTACTTCCGAACGGGCTTCCCCTGAAAGCAGTAACAGAAGCTGTATTAATTATGGCACTGT
The DNA here is from genome assembly GCA_039919825.1 of Chitinophagales bacterium. Classification (GTDB taxonomy): domain Bacteria; phylum Bacteroidota; class Bacteroidia; order Chitinophagales; family UBA10324; genus JACCZZ01. The sequence continues at coordinate 5,018 of JBDSEW010000219.1, forward strand.
CAGCAGGCATTCTTTTCAGCACTTCCCGCGTAATCCAAAACATAGCAAAAACATTTGTTGAAAAAGTCTGCTGCAATTGCTTTGAATCAATTGCTTCCAGCCTGGACGCCTCATAATGCATCCCTGCAATCTTTATTAAATATTTACGTGTTCCTACTTTTTCATTACGCTGGCTACCGCTTTTTTACAATTGCTTTCCTTACTGATATCAGTAGCAATAAGAAAACATTTACGTCCGTAGTCCTCTTCTACTATCCTTTGGGGTTCCACTGCTTCTGCATCTTCACTAAGATAAAAGATGGGTACATCTGCAGCTGCTTTTGCAAATAAAATGGCTACTGCCCGGCCTATCCCACAGTCTCATCCCGTTGTAAGTGCAACTTTATCCTTTAATTTAAACCTTCGCGGTACATGTCGGTTTTCGAAAACTGAGATGGGCTTCATTTTAAATTCTTAGCCTGGCCTTCTTTGTTCCTGTAACTTGCGAATCTTGTTTTTTGGACTTTTTTGTTGCATCAGCAAATTTTAAAACACGTTTCTTTCTACCGAAGCATGAGCATCCCGCAACCGTTTAACATTTTGATGGGCTTCCATTAAATCCCTTTTTTGTCTTGAGATCAGTTGCCTGGTTGATGGTGGAAGAATAACATCAGCCGTTAACACGTCTTCATAATTTCTTAAGGCAACATCCTCACCATACTCACAGGAATTCAAGATGGCCTTTCTGTCGTTGCCTGTAATGGCCGCTTTAATGTCCATCCAGATCCTGTGTAATTTTCCGTCTGTCCGCGTTCCTTCAACAGGTTGATCACCAAATTCTATAACCTGTTGAGCAAGGTCACGTGCAAAGCTTTCGCTTTGCTGAGCATGCTTCCCAAACAATGCCTTCAGATCAGCATCATTGGTTTCATCGGCCGCTACTTTATATCCTTCGCACCGATCATGGTTTATTTGAACCAGTTCGTTGAGGGTAGCTGTAATTTTTTTTGAAGAATCTTCCATAATTATCTTTTAGCCATCATTTCCAACAACTACACCATTTTATTTAAAAGGTAAAATCAGCTGAAAATCATTGCCATAACCAGAAGGTTTACTTCTTCTTAAAATAAAAGGAATGAATATTGTTGACTTTGCTCCCCAGGTGGGTACCATTATTCTCACTTAGGATTTTTTGCCGATAGATAGCCAGTAAATACTTATCAAGATTTGTTTGACCTGTTAATTCAAAGTTTTCTTCGTAAATCTACCTAACTCTTAAATAAATTTTTACCATGCATTCCATACTTATTATAGATGATGATGTTGACATGTGTTTATTGTTACAGCGGTTTCTTGCAAAAAATAACTACCACACGGATGTGGTTCATTCAGGTACAAAGGGGTTGTTGAAGCTCACTGAACAGAAGTACAACCTTGTGCTTTGCGATTTCAGGCTGGGTGATACAGATGGCAGAGAAATATTAAAAACCATTAAAGCCCTCTACCCGAGCACGGCAGTAATCATCGTAACAGGATACTCCGATATCAGGATTGCAGTAGATGTAGTCAAATTAGGAGCCTTTGATTACGTAACCAAGCCATTGATTCCTGCAGAAGTATTGAGTATTATAGAAAAGGCGCTCACCATGACAGGAGTTATTACTGTTCCGGCAGCTATCACTACCGCCGAACAGCCTGTGGCAAAGCTCGCCTCCAATTCAGAATCTTTCTTTGAAGGAGCAGGCCCCGAGTCAAGAGAAGTGTATAAGCAAATACAGGTGATAGCACCTACCAATTACAGCGTGATCGTATATGGCGAAAGTGGAACAGGTAAAGAGGTGGTTGCAAAAACGATTCATAACAGGAGCGAGCGAAAAGATTATCCATTTATTGCCATGGACTGTGGAACACTAACCAAGGAATTAGCAGGGAGTGAATTGTTCGGACATGAAAAAGGGTCTTTTACAGGTGCGGTCACGGCAAAAACGGGCCACTTCGAGCTCGCTCATAAGGGAACGCTATTACTGGATGAAGTTGCCAATCTTCCGTATGATGTGCAGGTGTCGCTGCTGAGAGTAATTCAAGAAAGAAAATTTAAACGCGTTGGTGGAATTAAGGATATTGATGTAGACGTAAGAATAATTGTTGCATCGAATGAAAATCTGCAGGATGCCTATAAAAAAGGAAGATTTCGTGAGGATCTGTACCACCGTTTTAATGAGTTCAGTATTCATGTGCCGCCATTAAGGATGCGAAAGGATGATATAATGAATTTTGCAAACTATTTCCTGAATATTTCCAATAGCGAATTGAATAAGAAAATCACCGGTTTCGACGATGAGGTAACAGAATTGTTTATGAATTATTCCTGGCCGGGAAACCTGCGCGAACTGAGAAATATTATACGCCGCGCTGCCCTCCTGACAGATAAAGGAGAAGTGAAAGCAGCCTCACTTCCCATGGAGCTTTCCAACCACCGTTTGATGGCAGAACAGGTTGCTTCTTCCAATAGCGAAATGACCAAGCCACCAGAGACAGATCTTAAAGCTGCAGCAACAGAAGCAGAACTAGAAGCAATCAGAAGAGTTTTGAAACAAGTGAACTATAACAAGACTAAGGCAGCCAAAATTCTTAACATTGATCGTAAAACCCTATACAATAAAATGCGGCATTTTGAGGCATAAAGATCCTCAAAAGCGGGGAAATAATAACCCAAAGTGAAAGGTTCAGGAACACAAATTATTTATGTATCATGTGGAAAACATTGATTTTAAATGAATTAATGATATAAATTCGATCATTTTGAGAAAGCAACACTTGGTAATGATATTGCTTAAAAAAGGAGGGACACTAATCCATTTAAAATAGCAACTGTGATTTCATACATAATCTTATGACAGCTAATAAAAACGTACTGATTATAGATGATGAGCCGGAAATTTGCATGTTACTTGCATCAATTATAAAAAAATACAATATGAACCCTGTATATGTTCATTCAGTATCGGCAGCTCTTGCTGAAGTTGAGAAAATACAACCCGCTCTCACTTTTCTTGATATCAGCTTACCCGACGGTAACGGACTTGACCTTCTTAGCAAATTCAGACTCAGTTATCCGTTTATGAAAGTAGTTATTATCAGTGCCTTTGACCGTTACAGAAATACAGCCATGAGTATTGGGGCCTATGGTTTTTTATCCAAGCCGTTTACAAAGAGTTCCGTTACGGACGTGCTCACCTCCAAAGTATAGGATTAACTGTGGCGGAAAAATAATTCCCGGGCTGTAGAGTTATTTGCCCGATTTTTCTCTACATCTTTACTTTAATGGTCATATTTTTTTCTGAAATCATCAAATTTACCCTTAATACACCTCTAAGAAATCTTTTCTGTGTTTGGCAGGATTTTGATAGATAGTGTACTAATCAACTGATAAAAAAATAACGACATGGGAAATCTACTGTACATTATCGCTGTAATCCTGATAATTGGATGGGCGCTTGGTTTTTTTGTTTATTCAGCAGGATCGATCATTCATGTTTTACTGGTTATAGCAGTAATTGCTATCTTAATAAGAGTGATTCGTGGAAGGGATCCGATAGCTTAAAAAAAGTTCTTAAAAAGAACCCGAGAAGAATCGGCCAAATATGGGTTTGGTAGTCTGGTTCAATATTGGGGGTGTTTAACCGCCGGCTGCTTTGCAAAGCAGCTGGCTGGTTATTTTAGG
>JBDSEW010000247.1:0-3053 GCA_039919825.1 Chitinophagales bacterium
ATTCCGTTACATCAAAATAATCAAACTGGTGTTTTTCAAAACGGTCGTTCTTTAGCGCCATAAATTTTTTGAACTGGTCTTCATAAAAAACAGTTGGGTTTTTCTTGTGGTGCAGGTTCTGCAACCGGCCGGCAAATTCCACCAATTGCTTTTCCATCCTGCTGACTTCTTTCTGCCGTGCAACAAAACGCCTTAGTCCGGATACCAGGTAATCGAGCACATCAAATCCACCATCATCGTAATGGAGCACTACCTGCAGCACGCGTGCCAGCACATTCAGTTCATGGTGCACCACAGCCGCATCGTCCTGAAGCAGCCGTTCAATCAGCTGTGCGGATTTTCTACTGTCGTTTAAATGAAAATACATAGTTGCCAGAGAGAGTAATGTCTCCAGCCTCCGGTATGGTTCTATTACTGTGCTGCGACGGTTAAAAAATAGTTCCTGTTGCTGAATTGCCTGCAACTGCTGTCCCAAAGTATTAGTGTGAATGGCTACACCAACTTCTGTCTTAAAGGTCCATGAAAAGATCACCATCCGGAACCGCCTGGAGGTAAGCCTTTTGATTTCATTAGAGTCGGGAAGCTTTTTCAGTTTATCAATCATCTCCAGTACTACAGCATACTGACCGGTCCTGTAACGGGACAGCAGCAGATCGTTCAGTGCACCCAGGTAATTGCCTGGTGCTGCCTGCAAAAAATGACGGTGCTGCTGGTAAGAATTAATTTGTTGTGTCAGGTGCTTTTCTGCTTTCTCAAACTGGCAGGTAGCCATGTAATACGACGACCAGATGTAATAGAATAAACTTTTTGCACGAAAACTGATGGCAGTTTTTTCCTGTTTCAGCAATAGATGTGCAATCACTTTTCGAATGGCTGCATTCTTCGAAATATTTTTTGCGCTACGGTGCTTCTTGAGCAGCATCGAGAGAGATAGCGCCAGGTAAGCCAGCTCGCCATAATTATTTAACTGACTGATGAACTTCTTTTCGTCGGCATTGATCCTGTTCAATTCCTTTTCAATTTGCTTTGGTTTAACGGTTACGGCAGCCAGCGTATATTCTTTGTGCAGTATTTCCAGCAGCACCTTCCAGTCTTCGTATTTCATGGCCAGCTCACGTGCCCGGTGCAAGGTGGCACCACTTTCATTGTACAGCGCTTTTTCATTGAGGATTGCGGCATCCATCATCAGCTCTTTCAAACGGAAATCAACAGAGCGGCTTTCATGGTAATTGCGTAATGTTTTCAACAGGAAGTAATACAGCTGCACCTTGATCACTGAAATATGTTTTATAAATGACTCGCTGCTCAATTGTTTTTTGAGTAGCGCTTCATCATATATTTCCTGCTGATCGATGCTTTTAAAAACTTTCAGGTAGGCACTTGAATCACGCTGCGCCGCTGTTGCAATAGTGAAATAACGTTTTTCACTTTGTGTAAGCGAATGTACAAGCCGGAAGAGTGATTGCGATTGATTGGCCATGAATGCGTTTAGGTACCTGGATTTTTTTTGCGAATCGTGGAATCGGCATGGTTGAATTCCATGCAGAAAAAAGGTTGTGGTGAAATATACTACATCAGGATAATCCTTTCATTGAAATGTTATCTTTTGCTGATATCTCCTGTTTTCTTTGAAACTTAAGGTTGCCTTCATTTTTACTTTTTTTGAATTCCAAATTACCCGTATAGCGATGACACATCTGTGTGAACCCCGTTAATCTGCATCATCCGTGTGCTATGTTAAAGCGAATCCAACAATCGAATACTAAATCCATTAGCCCTTGCACTTAATTAATTGCGCCCTGTAGCAGGATGCTACACAGCACCATTAACGTTTGTCATATATTCTTCCGTGTTGCCGGCATTGAGATTGATCCAGATATTATATCTTTAACGCTTAACCCCGTTCCAATGACTATAAAATTCAACTCCTCGTTTTTCCGAAAATCATTAGCATCTGTTTCTATCTTAATTTCTGTTTGCTCCTTCAGATCACATGACTGAGATAAGCATAGTCGGGGGATATACTCTTGGAGAAACCTTTTTCACGTCCGATGGATTTGAGGTATATATCCAGGATGGTGCAACGTACGGTGCAAGCCTTGCCTATTACCCCAATGAATTCTATGATATTTCTCTCAATTATACAAGACAGGAAACGAAAGTTGATTTCTACGACTATTATTTCGGTTGCTATACCACCAATATACCAGCCAGCGTCAACAACATTACCGTCGGCTTCAACAGAAACCAGCCATTAAACGATATGGGAACAGCCCTTTTTGGGGGATTGAACCTGGGGACCGCCGGACTTGAACCTAAAGAAGGCTCCTATTCCGGCAGGTGGAAGTTTGATGTTGACTTTCATATCGGCGCTAAAATTTTCCCTTCTTCCAAGGTAGGTATCAAGTTGCAGACAGGTCTCAACTTACCGATTCAATACTTCGGAGCAGCGTTTACTGTTGGCACAGGTGGTTCCGGGGCAGGAGTTTCAGCAAATTCAACCATTACCCAATTGTATTTCCTCGGCGGATTGATCTTCCGGTTGCAGCAATAACAGACGCATTTTCCGGGTATAAGAAATAGAACAAAAGCAGAAATCTATCAGTCTGCCGAATACGAATGCAGTTCAGGGCTGAATTAGAAACTTAATCATGGCCTGAAATTGACTTGTTTGGCCCCTCCTTTTCAATGATCATTGCGTTCATATTAAAGTATTAACCCATCAGGTTTCGACATGGGAGCCTGGCGGGTTTTAAAAAGCCTTATGTATTCCTGTTAAGAATAAATTGAATTCAAAATATTTTTATCATCTAATGTCAGCACTTCTTCCTTTTAAAGGCATTGCTAAAACAATTCACTTCTTTAAGACCCGCTTCCAGTATTCATTACACCCATTATTAACCAGGTTATCTCTGAGATTTTCTTAAACAAATCAACTAATTTCTGTTTTTACAATATTAGTATTCAGCTCAATTTTGTGCCTGTTCCTGAACACTTACTTACAAATTATTTTATTCATTCTTCATCAAAAAACTTAACCCTTATGAAATCGA
>JBDSEW010000259.1:0-7254 GCA_039919825.1 Chitinophagales bacterium
CAAACGCTCGAATCGATCAATGATTCAAAACGAAAGGGTATTCCTGTCGTGGGCATTGGCGATCACTGCTACATTCAAAATACCATCATCGATAAAGATTGTTATATCGGAAATGATGTGCACATAAAAGGAGGGCTGCACCTTCCTGATATGGATACGGATATTCTTACTGTAAAAGAAGGAATAGTAGTGGTAAAGAAAGGAGCCATTGTGCCTGACCGTTTTGGACTTGGTTAGACGTTGCCATTTGATCATGAACACATTCAAAATAAAAGGTGATTATATCAAGCTCAACCAATTGCTGAAACTGCTCGGTTGGTGCGCAAGCGGAGCGGAAGCCAATGCTGCAATCGAACAGGGTTTGGTGCGTGTAAACGGAACTGTTGAAACAAGAAAACGAAATAAGATAATGCCTTCGTTCAAGGTTGAATATTTACAGGAATCAATATTAATTACGTAGAGACGCGATGCCTCGCGTTTCTTTTGTTCCCCGATGCCTCGCGTCTGTGCAGCGATGCCTCGCGTCTATGTGAGATTTTAAGACACGAAATATCGCCTCGTTATTAAAACCAAATCCCATTCTCCAGTTTGTGTTTTGTATGTCCCCGGCAATCTTTTTTTGTAGTTGCACATCCTGCAATCAGCATAATTCCCATTGCGGTAAAAATTAGAAAGAGGTGTTTTGATTTCCGATTCAACATGGTCTGTTAAACGCGGCTGGTAATCCGATATTTTGAAACCTGCATTTATTTTACGACCGATATTTTTTTGGATGCTTCTTTTATCACCGGTTTTGAGTTCAATAAAATAAATTCCTTCACCATAAGGTGACAGATTCAACTGAAGGAGTCTTCAGCGGCTGGTAAAATAAAAAACAGTAATTGTAGTTTCATAATGAATCGATTGATGGTGATTCGTAAGTTTTTCAAAATTAATTCTAAACGGGCAATTATTTTTTAACCAGCGTTTCACAATGTAAATTGCAGCATTGATTAATGACTGCATTAAATGCGCTGAAAATTATGCTCCTGCTTTCTGAAATTGCTTCGAACACCGTAAACTTTTCTGCACTGATTAACCCTGAATCCCTCATCAGGACAGGCGGATTACTCCTGATCTTTTTTCTTGTTTTTGCGCAGACTGCATTCTTCTTCTGCTTCTTTTTACCAGGCGGGTCGCTGTTGTTTACAGTGGGAGTAATGACTGCTTCAGGCGCAATGCATCATTCAGTTTTCACTATTTGTGTGACGTTGGTTATTGCCAGCTTTACAGGTACCATTGCGGGCTACTGGTTTGGACGAACTACTGGTCCATTACTCTATCAGCGAAAAGATTCTGCTTTCTTTAAAAAGCAGCACATGGTGATGGCGGAATCGTTCTATAAAAAGTATGGAGCCCTGGCATTAACTGCAGGATTGTTTTTTCCCGTAATAAGAACCTTTGCCCCGATAGTAGCCGGAATGATTAAAGTGAATTTCAGCCGCTACCTTTTGTTAACCTTTTCCGGTTCACTCCTTTGGATTCTTTCCATGATATTGCCCGGATATTTTTTGGGAAGCATTCCTTTTCTCAAAGACCATCTTACCTGGATTGTAATTGCAATTATCGTGGCAGTAACCATTCCTTCCGCAATTCAATTAACACGTGAGTTCAGGGTTTTTAAGAAACAGGCAGATGATGATGCTGAAGGGAAGAAATGATTTTTTATCTTCATTCTCCTAAACCCACCTCTAATGAAAAAAATACTGCCGTTTTTCTGTTTACTGCTTATTTTCTCCTGTGCTCAAAATCCTCAACCGCCGAAAGAAGTAAAGCAGTACACGATTGAAGAATTTTATAAAACAAAACGGATAAACGGAGGCTGGTTTTCTTCCGACGAAAAATCACTGCTCGTTTCCAGCGATGAATCCGGGATTTTTAACGCATGGGAAATTCCGGTTGATGGAAGTGCGCCTAAGCAGCTTACAAATTCTGCGGACAATTCGATATTTGGAGTTACTTATTTCCCCGCGGATAAACGGATATTGTACAGCAGCGACAAAGGCGGCAACGAGATCAGTCATCTTTTTGTAAGAAATGAAGATGGCAGTGTGCTGGATCTTACTCCGGACACCAGTGCAAGAGCCGACTTTATGCAATGGAGCCGCGATAAGAAAAGTTTCTTCTATTCGTCCAACAAAAGAGATCCCCGTTTCATGGATTTATATGAAATGGAAATTGCCGGATTCACTTCCCAACTGATTTACCGTAATGATTCAGGACTGGATGTATCCGCATTGAGCAATAACAAGAAGTATGTTGCCCTCTCCAAAACTATTACCACTTCAAACACGGATGTTTATTTGCTGGATCTCAGCAATAAGAAAATGAACCTGATTACAGATCATCAAGGAGATGTGACAAACAATGCCTTGTTTTTCAGCAATGATGAACAATGGCTCTATTACCTCACGGACGGAAACAGTGAATTTGCTTACCTCATGCGGTACAATATCGCACACGGCGAGCATGAAAAGGTGTATGAAACAAAGTGGGATGTTTCGTACGCTTATGATTCCTACAACGAGAAATACAGGGTGATACTTACGAATGAAGATGGCAAGAATGTGATCAGTGTGACCGACCTCCAGGCAAATCAACCTGTTAAGCTGCCGGAATTTAAAGATGGTGACGTACTGAATGTAAATATTTCAGAAAGCGAAAAACTCATGCGGATGCAAACAGGCAGTTCTGTTTCTCCAGCTAACATGTACGTTTATAATTTTGAAACAAAAGAATTGAAACAGCTTACCAATACTGCTAACCCTGATATTACACCGAATGGGCTCGCAGCCGCAGAAGTGGTACGTTTTAATTCATTTGATGGACAATCAATTCCGGCAATCTACTATAAACCGCTTACTGCTTCAAAAGAACACAAGTTACCCGCATTGGTTTGGGTGCACGGAGGTCCAGGTGGACAAAGTCGCATTGGATACTTTGCATTTGTTCAATACCTCGTGAATCACGAATACGCAGTGTTAATGGTAAACAATCGCGGCAGCAGCGGGTATGGAAAGAGTTTTTTCAAAATGGATGACCGGGATCATGGAGGAAAAGACCTGAAGGATTGCATTGCAGGGAAAGACTGGCTGGCGCAACAGGATTACATTGACAGCACCAAGATTGGTATCATCGGTGGTTCTTATGGTGGTTATATGGTGCTTGCTGCACTTGCCTTTACACCAGATCAGTTTAAAGTGGGAGTGGATCTTTTTGGCGTTGCGAACTGGTTGCGTACGCTGAAATCAATACCACCATACTGGGAATCATTCCGGCAAGCGCTGTATGTGGAAATGGGTGACCCAACCACCATTGATTCAGTGATGTTGTACAATACTTCACCACTTTTTCATGCATCCAAAATCGTTCGCCCGCTGATGGTATTGCAGGGAGCCAATGATCCGCGTGTGTTGAAAGTGGAAAGTGATGAGATTGTAGAGGCAGTAAAGCAAAACAATGTGCCGGTGGAGTATGTGGTGTTTCCTGATGAAGGCCACGGTTTTATGAAGAAGGAAAATGAGATGAAAGGATACCGTCAGGTACTACAATTCTTAGATACACATTTGAACGGAATTGAAGGAATGGCTGCAATTGCAGATTCGACTGAAAAAAATTGATTTTTGAAGTTAGCAGTTGGCAAGTTGCAACTTGCCAACTGCATTCAGATTCCGGATTCACTTTGTGAAAACCGGTATTGCATCTTTAAATCGTAGCCTTCCAAACTCCGGGAGCTTTACGCTCCAGTGTTTGCTGATTATCCATCAGGTGTAATTGCGTTTCCACCGTCACGTCATCTTCCAAAACATGCTGGTAATCATCATATGGTCCACGTTTTGCAAACGCTTTCCAGGATACAGCGAGCGTATCAATTAGCACCAGGAAAATAATGAGAAAATATTTTACAGATCGTGCATTGGAGCCAGGCATATTCTCTAATTGAACCAGCGCATTTTCGCGTGCGATATAACCGTTGCTAAAAGTGTTGTCATATTTAACCAATGCAGCCTGTTTCAGCAGCTCAGCAGTTGCTTTATTCGAGCTGTCACGCTGATAGAGAACATTCAGTTCTTTTTCCGTTTGTGCCAGTTGCTGATTAATAGTAGCCGCTCTTTTCTGGTAACCCGGAATTCCTGAAGTAGAACCACAGTCAGTGCTGATCTTTACATCTGACTGTTCATAGATCAACAGTTTGCGAAGACATTCGACATCTGTTTCTTTGGAAGCAATTGTTTCTTTCAGTTCATTGGCTTTTAAATCGTGGTCGTTACGGATGGTTTGTTCTGCAAGCACTTTATTCGCTGCCATTACCTGTTCAATATCTTTGTGAAAATAAAGCAGGGTGAATGGATGTGCAATGCCAACACCTATAAATGCAGCCAGCACAAACCTGCTCAGAAAGGCAAAGGAGAAGAAATCATGCAATAGGTTTTTCACCTCAATAGACCGTTGTGTAGTTCCGGGCATTCGGAGATTGTTCGCTTTCCTGAAAGAAGAAATCAAAAAGCGATCGGCAAAAAAGATGATGATGGCCCAGCAAATACCAGCCGGCACATACATGTACCAGTGATCTGTAAAAGTTGAAATAGCATAGGTCATTGTAAACAAGGCGAGCACTGCCGGAATGAGAATCAGCGCACCATAGCCGGAATGTTTAATGTGTTCGGAGCGGGGGCATTTTGCCAAAACATCAGGGTTCGATCCGGAGCACCAGATCAGGAACTGATAAGCGGTTAGCTTCATTTACTTTTAGTTTGGTGAATGTAGAATGAGGCTATAGCGCTTTCGGGAGTTTATTTGTTACTGGTGCTTTTTCTTTTACTCCTACTAAGATTTGAAATGGAAGAAAAGGAAACGAACTGATGATGGCTAAAGTATATTGAAGAATCAACAACATTTTATATTGGATTCGCATGGCGAATTACGAATTACGCCTGTGTCTTGACTCTTACTCCTGGTTCATTGAATATAAGAACTATTAATTACCCTCTTTGAAATATTTCAGTCCTCTTGTAACTTTTCAAAAAGAAGCGCCGTCCTACTGTCAAATTTACAAACTACAACCATGAAAAAGATCTTACTATCAGCAGCCCTTTCAGTTTTGATTGGAAGTCAAATTGCAGGAGCGCAAAGCATTGAACCGGCTAAAAACTCAAAAAACCTCGAATTTTTGCTGGCTGCTCAAACTTCAGCCTCAAAGCAACATGCTTCGATGCTGGACAAAATTCAGCAGGAAACGGAAGACCTGATGATCACTATTACACCGGCCCCATTGGTTTCCCTGGCTCACCTGATTGATCAAAAGCTGGACGGCAATAAGGATAAAAAGGCCAAACGCAAGTCTAAAAAAGAAAAGACTACCTGCTAATCAACAATTAGTTATTATAAGGGGAAAGGAGAAGCGTTTACCAGTGTGGGAAGGGGGTGTTGGCGATACGAAAGGTACGTTGTTCGGATATTTCCTTAATAGCTGTAACTTTTCGGAACCTAAACCGTCGTACCGCCGGATGACACCGCAGGAATATAATAAGTGCGTGGATCTCTATGCTGATCGTGTGTATCGCTTTATTGTGAAGAATACACGCAACAGTGATGACGCGCAGGATGTGGTGCAAAACGCATTTGAGATTTTGTGGAAGAATTATCAGAATGTGGATTATGTGAAAAGCCGGTCGTATTTATTTACGGTGGCTTACCATAACATGATTGATCAGTTCAGGAAGAGGAAGAATGAAACAGACATTACGGAAGAACATGCACAGGTGCAGGGTAGAAGCAGCCAGTTTACGGGTGCCAAGGATGCCCTCGAAATGGGGTTGTCAAAGCTACCGGAGATGCATAAGACCGTAGTGCTTTTGAGAGATTACGAAGGATACAGTTATGAAGAGATCGGAGAGATTACTGGATTGAATGAGTCGCAGGTGAAGGTGTACATTTTTCGTGCACGCACTGCTTTAAAGAATTTTTTAGTTACCCCGGAAAATGCGATCTGACATGATGATCACCTTGCAGAATTATGAAGAGTACTTTGTCCGCTACATCGATAACGATTTATCGAAGGAGGAGCTGGCAGAAGTACAACTTTTTCTGCAACAGCACCCCGAGCTGAAAGTTGACCTGGATGCCTTTCAGGCTACGGTTTTGCAACCTGACGATGCTTTCAGTTTTCCTGGTAAGCAAACTCTTAAGCGGTCTATTCATGCAGGCAATTATGAAGAATATTTTGCAAGATTCGCAGAGGAAGATCTTTCATCAACGGAAGCTGATGAGGTACAGCATTTCCTGAAGCAAAACCATTCCCTGAAAATGCAATTGGATGCTTATAAGGCATCTAAGCTGGAAGCTGACTTAACAATTGTATACCCTGATAAGAACAGCCTGAAGAAGAAGGAACCAGGCAAGGTAGTTCCACTTTACGCACGTTATATTCTTTCTGCCGCAGTTGCCGCCGGTTTGTTACTGCTGTTCTTTGTTAAAGGGATTCAATGGACTCCGGGTAAGGGTGTTGTGCCAGTCGCTCAAACTGAATCTGGTCAACCAGAGATCGACGCTGATGGCCAGGTAAATCCGGTTACGGAATTCCCATCCAATAACCTTGTTGTCAGTACGGATTCTCCTGATTCTTCCGCTTTTTCACCGGCAGTTTCTAATCAAAATCTACCGAAAGTAAAAAATAAGAAGAATAACTCTAAAGTATTGAAAGACAACGTAAACAGCCTTGCTATGTATGCTGTAAATATTGAACCAATGAATGTTGATCTGCCGGATCAGCTACGTAATTATCGCAGGGTAACCAGAGCGCCCTTCCTGGTTCCTGTTTACGAAAATGAAAACCCTGACCAGAATGCTGGAAACAATGGAAATAAAGCTGTTGGGAGCTGGCTGTCTGTAGCTTCTGTTGTTGGAACTGAAATTTTGAAACTGAGTGGCCGTGGCGATTTGGTAAAATCTGCTGATGCTGAAGAACAGCATAAAACAAAAGAGGCGCTTTCATTATCGATTCAAACCAAGAAATTTTCTTTCTATCATAAATTCCTAAATAAGAAGCATTCCTCCACCTCAAAATAACCGATCATGAAACAACTGCTTATTGGTTTATTCATCATTACTGTTCCTTTTTTTACCCATGCCCAGCAAAGCAAGCCAGGCATCCCTTCTCAAAATGACAATGAAGCATTGAAGAAAGAGATGCAGGCCATGCAGGAACAATTGCAG
>JBDSEW010000290.1:0-2803 GCA_039919825.1 Chitinophagales bacterium
CACGTCGGTGCTGGCCCTGTTTTCATTATCCCTTTAAAAAGAAAGTCGGCTTAAATGTAAGCATCACATAAAACCATACGCCGGTAACTGTCGGACTTCCTAATTGCGAAAAGGTTGCTGTTTTTACAAATTCGAGGGAACGTGTCGGAAAAAGCAAGCCAAGGCCGGTATTGATATTTACTTCTTTGCTAAGATCTTTAGTCACAATAAGGTCAAGCTCATAGCCAAGGAATTTATCGAGTGGTTGCCCAGGATCTTCCACATCTTCCACCTGATTTTGAAGAGCAAACCGGTGAAATTCAGCATTAAGATCCCATTTTTTATAGGTGTACTTAGCATTAAGATAAGCATCTACTAATCCCGCATTGCGTGTTCCTTGTGGCAGGTTAAAGAATATGTCCATCTTGCCATAGAAACGGTGGGCTGCACCATACTGAAAATTGAACATGTTGGTAGTCCCGAATTCTGAAGTGTCGCGCACGGCATCACTACCTGATAAGTAGTCCAGCCCAATACCAGCCCTGAAGCTCTTCGTCACCTGCACCCATGGATTTATAGAAAACATATACGCCTTCACTGTTTGAAAGGAGTCGGGTATGATATTACCACTCTGGTTGATCGTACGTGTTTTTCCACTCTGGCCATACACTTCAAAATTAACACCCCACTTATAATGATCAAAACTTGTATTGATCCCATAGGTATAGCGCATATAAACTCCGGTCGTATCCGGTGTCTGGTATCCATCACCCATAATCATTGCAGTAGCATTGTATTTGTAGTTGCTGTCAACTTTTGATTTATTGATCCAGAGTATATCAACAGTTTTCGGGTTACTGAGATTATAGAAAGTGCCAAAATAGTTGTTGACCGATTGGTTATACGAACCTACAGCATCAATTTTCCACCCACGGTTTAAGGCAACTTTTAATATAGCAGCATCATAAGCACGCCCCTGCTGTATCCAATGACCATTTGTGATCATGCGCTTATTATCATATAAAATTTCCTGACGACCTACCTTCAATCCAATATTTTTTGTGAAATTGTATTGTCCCCATGCTTCATGCATACCAAAGGAAGGTACATCTGTTGCAAGCACCTCATCTCCCCATACACGTGCATCCTGGATACTGATGTAGGCATTAAAACTGGTACTGGTAAAACCGGCATTGAGGCGGGTACGCTGCGTTACCAGCACTTGCGGAGTAGTGGCGGTATCCGGAGGAAAGCGGTAACCATTTTGTATTTCAAACCTGGGCCGTATTTCTGCTCCGATAAACGCATTCTGAGCCCGGGCTGAAAATGAATTAAAAAGCATAGTTATGAAGCTAAGTAGCAGTAGCTGTAAGAAATGGTACTTGCTGTAGTATTGCTTTGTTCTCATGTAAGTTGAATTTATGTGTTGTGTAATGGGAGTGCCGTAATGGAGGTTGAAATACTTTTAAACTGTTATCTGATTGGTAAATGGGAATGTTTTTGAGTTCGTTCTTTTTAAGTCGGCACGAAAGTAAATAGAAAAGAATAGTTCTATGAAATGAATAACAGGAAAAATTTTGGCAGATCCGGTAAAATTGACTTCATCTTGTATTTGTGTATTTAGGAAACTGACAGTATAAAAACAGGGTAACATTTCAAAACAGGTGCTCGCCAGATTAATTTTTTTGCGGTTTCCGGTTTTTGATTAAATTACAATCCTTCAATTTGATTGTAATACAACCATGCTACTCAGTTCTGATAAAACCATTGTCCACATGGACCTCGATTGCTTCTTCGTCGCCGTTTCGCGGCTGATGAACCCTGCCCTCAATGGAAAGCCGGTGCTGGTAGGAGGTGGCAGCGACCGTGGTGTGGTAGCAGCCTGCAGTTATGAGGCCCGCAAATATGGTATCCATTCGGCTATGCCTATGAAACTTGCCAGGCGGTTGTGTCCCGACGCATTGATCGTGCAGGGTGATTACGAGATGTACACGAAAAAGTCCGATGAAGTAACCGAGATCATCCGTGAGAATGTGCCGCTATTTGAAAAATCTTCCGTAGACGAATTCTATATGGATCTCACCGGCATGGATAAATTTTTCGGCTGCCTTAAATGGGCCACAGAGTTATGGCAAAAGGTGAGAAAAGAAACGGGATTGCCCAGTTCCTTCGGTTTATCAGCAAATAAAACGGTATCGAAAATTGCGACGGATTATATCAAGCCTGATAACAAATATCCTGTAGACCGCGGAACCGAAAAGCAATTTCTGGCTCCCATGAGTGTAAATAAAATCCCGATGGTAGGAGAGAAAACTTATCAGAAACTGGCGCAGATGGGAATTAAAAAGATTGAAACAGTGCAACAAATGCCCGTAGAGCTTATGCATGATTTGTTGGGTGAAAACGGGGTTACCATCTGGCACAAGGCGAATGGTATTGATGATACACCGGTGATTCCTTATTCAGAAAGAAAGTCCATTTCTGCAGAAGAGACCTTCGATCAGGACACCATTGATATCGTAAGACTGAAAGACATCCTGATCCGGATGACAGAAGGCCTGCTCTTTCAGTTGCGGAATGAAACCAAGCTTACTTCCTGCGTGACGGTGAAAATCAGGTACACCAATTTTGATACGCATACCATGCAGCGGCGCATCCCCTATACATCCTGCGATCATCACCTGATTCCCGCAGTGAAAGGCTTATTCGATAAACTATACAACAGGCGCATGCTGGTGCGGTTGGTAGGAGTGGGGTTTAGTCATTTGGTAGGTGGTGGCTACCAGATCAATTTATTTGAAGATTCACTGGAGCAGATTCAATT
>JBDSEW010000312.1:0-21911 GCA_039919825.1 Chitinophagales bacterium
TCATGATCATTGCTGATGATTTGCGGTATGATGCTTTTACCATCACCGGTGGCCCATCGTTTCTAAATACTCCTTCCATCAACAAAATTGCCAACCAAGGTGCACGTTTCGATAATTTTTATTGCGTATATCCATTGTGCGTACCTGCACGTGCAACACTGATGACAGGGTTGTATCCCCACAGTCATGGCGCAGTCGACAATTGCACGTACATCAAACCCAGCATTAAAACCCTTGCTCAAATCCTTGACAGTGCAGGATACCACACCGGGATGATCGGGAAGTATCACATTGCTACCAAAAAGCAACCCGGATGGGATTACTGGTTTGCCACCGCGCGCAAAATTGATTATGAAGATCCCACTTTCTTTTTCAACAATACCGAACAGCTGAAAAATGGCCACGTGGAGAATATTATTTTCGATACCACTCACAAATTCCTGAGCCAGGTGGACACGCCTTTTTTTCTCACGGTCGGCCATCCCTCTCCGCATCGTCCGGTAGTTCCATTGCCGCAGTACGATGGGATTTATGAAGATGAAGAAATGCCGATTCCCGATAACTTTTACCAGTTCAGTGCATGGTATCCTTCTTTTCTTTATGAAGACTCTGATAAAATTTATGACAAGGCCAAGCCATTGGAAAAGGATTTTAAGAATTATTTTGCCGGTATTCTTGCTGTGGAGGATAATGTGAAGGATATCTTCAGTATTCTTCAGAACAGGAATTTGCTCAATAATACGATGATCATCTTTATATCCGATAACGGGGCAAATTATGGAGAGCATCAGTTAAAGGGGAAAGGCAAGGCCTATGAACCTTCTATTCATTTGCCATTGTTCATCAGGTATCCGGCATGGTATCCTCCCAATACTGTGGTGGACGGTGATTTTTTCTGCCTGAATATTGATATCATGCCCACTATTCTCGATGCAGTAAAGATCAATCCAAATAAATACCATCCGCAGGGAGCATCGCTGAAAAAAGTAGCTTCAGGACAAGTGCCGCGGGATGCATTTCTTTTTGAAAACATAAAATTGAGCAATGGCACCTGCGAGGCAATTGAAGAAAGCGACCGTCCGTCCATGCGGGGTGTGATCACAAAAGATTACAAATACATCAAATGCCAGTGCGATCATCTCACGGAGGAGCTTTATGATTTGAATGCAGACCCGCTTGAAACTACCAATGTTGTTTTTAAGGCGGCCTACCAGGGGGTGCTGCAAGACATGCGTGATGAACTGGCTGTGTTGAAAGTGCAATATTTTGATACCCTTAAAAAAGATAAGAAGATCGCAGAATGCCACCTGATTAAGAGTAATCCCGGATTGCTAAATGCAGTGATTCTTGGCGATACCTTACCACTGAAAATGTCCCCGAATCCTGCAACGGAAACCGTGAGTCTTTTTGGAGATTTCAATACGTCCACTTCTATTACCATTACCAATCTCCTGGGTGAAATTATGTACCATGCTACCGTTGCGCCTGATATTGCATTGAAATCCGAAGACATCAACCTGACCGATTTTCCACCAGGACTTTATTTTGTTGTGATCAGACAGGAAGGGAATATGGAGGTGAAGACGTTGTTAAAGAATTGAGTGTTAAATATTCTGTCACGAAGGCACAAGGAAGTTGCTTACATAATTGATTACTTAAAGCAGAAAAAGCATCCCGTTATGAAACATATACTTGCAATTGCACTGCTGTTAGTTTTTGCTGCGACCTCAATGGCGCAAATCAACGAACACGCTGCATCACCACCTGATTCTGTTAAAAAAAATCAAACTGTTGAGGCGGCCTGTGGACAATGCCAGTTTGGTATGCCAGGTAAGGGTTGCAATCTTGCAGTGCGTATTGACGGACAAGCATATTTTGTGGATGGAACCGACATTGATGGACATGGTGATGCCCACGCCTCAGATGGTTTTTGTGAAGCAATTAGAAAAGCGGAAGTGCAGGGAGAGATCGCTAACAACCGCTTTAATGCATCCTATTTTATGTTGCTTCCTGAATCAAAGGAAAAGGAACCCAAAGAATAACACACCTCTCTTTCAAATTCTGAAAAGGTTTCAAAAATGAAATTCCATTTTTAGAATTTCTCAATAAATCAAACCTTTTTTGAGGGTATCATTCCACTACCAACCTTGTAGTGATCACTTCCTCGTTGATCGCGATTGACAGTAAATAAATTCCTGCTGGAAACGATTCCACATTTATTTCATAGCGATTGGCTCCCTCCTGTACTTCCAGTTCTTTTTGATCGACAAGGATACCTTGCGCATTGATCAGCAGGTATTCTGTCTTTTGCTTACTGTGAGATTTGAACTGGAGTATTACTGTTTGGCTGGTAGGGTTGGGGAAGAGTATAAATGAACCAAAGAAATTTTGTTCCGGAATATTTTTTAAGTGCACAGTTTGAAAAGTATGAATAGCAGTGTAGGTTGACTGCTCACCTGAACAGATGCTTTTAACCCTCCATTCATAATTGCTGGAGGATTGCAGGTTTTTGATGGTTTTGGAATTGGCAGCAGGTTTTGCAAATTGCCAGCTACTGCTGCCGGCAAGGCGGTACTGTACCTTGTATTTGCCGGCGCCACTACCTGTTCCCCATGTGAGTTGTTCTTTGAAAGGTGATATCGAAACCGCAGTAAGCGTATAATCGGTCGGCCGTGAACAGGGATCCCAGTCAAACTTAAACATACGGTAGCTGAATGTTTGATTCTCAGTAAAGCGGATTTCCCATGCAATATCGCCGGAAGGTGTTACCTCAGTAGCATTGGGCAATCCAGCATTAAAATTGGATAGCATTCCGTAATTGACGAGCGTATTTCCGTTGGAAAGCCGTTGCGTATTTCCTGCTGCCAGGCCAAATACTTCTTTGCCATTGATTGCAGGATGCTGATAACTCCATATTAACGTTGCAATCTTATTTACTTCATCCAACTGGTATTCCCGTGCATAAGAAACCTGAGGAAATCGCAGGTTGCCATTGTCAAAAAGGGTGATGTTGCCATTTGTTAACCTGCGAACATCATGCTGGTGAGAGAAATGCGGATTCACAGGATCATTCACGAATGTAAACTGGTTGTTTTCACCTCCCATCCTCCAGATAATATTTCCGTTTTCATGATCAATTTTGGTGATCTCATCCAGGTAGCGGCTGCTGATCAGCAAATTGTTGTCGTAATCTACTTCTATGGAATTGGTATGAAACGGATCGATGGAATTGGCCGTCAAAGGAACATCATAAGTAGCATCGGTAATATTAAAGTGATCCCACGAGGCCCATTCAAATATCACATTACCAACTGCATCCTGTTCCTGTATCACTGGAAATTCTACCACGGCATTCGGATTCCCTCCTGCCACAACCTGGCTCATGTCAACAATCTCCTTGTGGCTGATGAGGAGGTATTTGCTTCCATCCGGGAACATGAGAAACTCGTGATTGTCAAGCTCTGCAGCGTACCCGTTTTTACATTCAAAGGAATCGAGCAGGTAATAGTTAGAATCGAGAAGGTAGAATTTATTATTGGGAGGACTGTAATAGGTAAGGTACCCGTTTTTATTGACCTTAAAATCAGCACCATCAGCGGCTACATTTTGCGATAATGAAAAAGTGCTGTCGTTGTTTAAGATACAGATCAGCTTGTCCTTCTCCGGGGCCAGGTTGTATTTAGATGCAAAAAAGGCCGAACCAAAAAAGGCCAGTGATGCAGCTACAGTCATGTTGAATGCCGGTGGAGTATTGTCCGTTTTATTTCCATAAAGATGCGCTTCCTCTTTTTCACAACGGCTTCTCCTCATTGCAGTTTCGAGTGCCTCTCTTTCGGCATTGTTATAGGATTTAATTGTATAAAAAGAAAATGACAAGGAAGGCAGGGCTGTTCCATTTTCTTCCATAAAGCCGTTGCCGACCGTTACCTCTACCTCTTCACCATTTAAGAAGATATGGTCGGGCGTAATAATAATATTCTTTCTGTCAACAGAAAGTTGCAGTGTGAATGGATGAGAGCCGCTACTGCTCCCTATTACACGGATGAGGTCAGCATTCTCCAACGACGTATTCGAAAGCCTGCCTGCTGATTTCAGGAGGATGGTTGTTTGGGGATTTCTATACCGGCTTCCATTTGGTGGATTGGTATAGTTCCATTGTGCCAGTGCCTGTAGCGTGACCATACTCCAAAAAAATAGCATGAAGAGCAGCCTGAATGTATTTGCCATAGATTATTGTTTGTAAAGCTGTTGCTGAAATGAAAAGTAGTGAAATAAGATGATGATCCATGAATGAAAAGATATGCTGTATGTACCTGGATAAAATTTTGGGCCATCGCTCAACGGCCGGGTTTTTCGGTTTGATCAACCAACTGGGCAATACTGCTTATCAGGGGAAAATTTCATCTTCATATTTCTTTCTGCACCGCAATCAGCTTGCGGTAGGACTGTATGTGTTGATGGTTGAATCAAAAGGAAAACAGGTGTAGAAGAAAGTGGTGATTGAATGATTTTACAGTAAGTGAATAATACAAATGTAGATGGATAATTTCACTGATTCCTATCCATCATCCGGAGTCTTGATAAAAAGCAATCTAACTTTTTAAGGATTGGTTACAGATTGATCGCCGGATTGCCCTTAATGAATCACTTCCAGTTTTTTTCTTAGTAGTCCATGCGCTGTTAAAATACTAATCACATAGACTCCCTGTGACAGCGATGAAAGATCAAGTTGTATTTGATTCATTCCTTTCGATAAATTAGTTTCAGCTATCTGTTTACAGATCTTACCATTGATATCCACAATGCGAATAATTGCAGATTCCTCACCTGGTACCGGAAATGAAAGCATCGTTTGATCGTCGGCCGGATTGGGAAAAAGCGACAGGGTTCCGGCAGAGATTTCGGGATGCTCTGCTGATGTAGCAGTACCTCGTTTTAATATGGTGCCACCAGCACCTACTGCATACCCGTTTTTTTCATCGGTCATACTTAATGCAAATAATGGACTGGTGCCGGTATGATCATCGGTCCAGGTTACGCCGTCATCCATGGAGCGGAACACAATCCCTTTGTTGCCAACAGCGTAGCCGGTATGATCCTGGAAAAACTTACAATCATTTACATAATCACCGAAAAGAAGATTAAGTGATTCATAATTAAAGACCCACGCGCTGTCGCCTCCCAAAGCAGGAACCAATTGAAAATTGAAGATACGAATCAGCTGACTGGAATCATTGGCGTTGAAGAAATCATAATCATTCATAAAAAGATAACCGGTATCAGGATACGTGAAGCTGAACGCCGACAATGCATTTGCATTGGGAAATGAAAAAACATCGAGGTCCCAAAATGTATTTCCTCCATTTTGAGTTCTGGCCATAATAGCGGAGTAGGTAATGATGCCACCAATATTTGCACCCATGTGTACAGTTTGATTATCTGCAGCCTGGATGGTGAAAGGGCTCGCTGTTGGTGAAACTACATACTGCTGCAACCAGTTTTCACCACCATCCTGTGAACGGTAGATATTTTCTGCTGCAGCAAACACGTCACCGTCGGAGCTGGTACAGATGCTGATTGTTGTGGCGTCAAGCAACACCTTTTGCCAGCTTATGCCTCCATCTCCGGATCTGTAGACGGTAGGCATGAGGGTGCCCGTGCCCGCTGCATAAATCGTATCTGCTCCGCTCAAAGCAACTGCATTAAAATTATCGGGCCCGGAAAAGTTAAGGTTCGTCCATGTAGCACCGCCATCAATGGTTTTCAGAATGGTGCCGCCATCGCCAACGGCAATACCATAGTCATTGTTGAGGAATTCTACATCGTGTAAATCATTGGTTGTAGTAGAGTTCAGCACCGACCATTGAGCCATTGTGCTTTGCATCCATCCGAGGGTTAGCAGAAAAAAGAAGAAGTGCTTCATAGCTGTCAGTTGATTTTTGAAGCAAATTTAATGCATCCATTTCTACTACGATAGAGTGCCGTGAAAAATTGTGTTTGCTATGGTGATGGATACCGTAACCAGGGAGCAGTAGTTGAAACATGCAAGTGCGCTGAAAATCTTTATGTAACCTGAAAAAATTAATATTGTCGCATTATATTTGAATAAATGTGATGATGAAATGACGAAAACATGGATCATTTTAAGCATTGTGTTACTGCCGGTTTTAAGCAATTTTGGGGGATGAGTAACTATAGAAAGCAATCTCATGTAGTTTATAAGTGTGACTATCATATCGTATGGTTACAGAAGTATGGGTTTCGGATATTGAAAGGAGAGATATGAAAACAGTAGACCATGATAAACACTTGTTGAGTGAAAGGTTAGGATGTAAAGGGAATAGAATTAAAGGTGCGGATTGATCATGTTCACATAGTAGTAAGCATACCTCCCAAAGTATCGGTATGAACGTATGTGGGGACGATCAAAGGAAAAATAGCGATAAAGATGTTCAAGAGTTATCCGACGTTGAAAAAGAAGCCATACTGGGGGAATCATTTTTGGGCACGGGGTATTTTGTAAATACAGTTGGGATAGATGAGGATATGATAAGAAGGTACGTGAAGTATCAAGAGAAAGAGGAACGACGCGATGAACGAGATCAGAGTGAATTCAAGCAGTCTGAGTTGGGATTGTAACCCTATGGGTTACCCTTTCAAGCCAATGCCTTTAGTGGTAGTAATTTACTTATTTTCCATTGGTAGCGGAACTGGCAAAGTTGATAGTCCAACCAACGGATAGGTAAATAAAATAAACATACCTGTAGGAAACAGAAGGTGAAGGCGTGGTGATCCACTGTGCAGGGGCATATATGGCTAACAATAAAATAAAAGTATTGCTGTGGTGTAAATTTTTACATTCATTTTGAGAGGATTTAATAGCATAATGCTTTAAGTCTTGATTATGTTGCCTGTAAAAAAAATATGCTGAAGACTCCGAATCGCGTTGATATAAGGTCATTTAGTTATGCAAATGCAGTAATGAATATCTTCTAACTTAAAGAGATCGTTGTCATCGCGGGACCCTCAAAGGGGCACCTTTCTGCTGTACCTTTCTGTCGCTTCGTGATAGGTTTTCTTTCATAGGCAGATTAATTCAATGTTTTTACGTTACACTCAATTTGATTATTGTGATCAATCCAAATTATGCGACAGAAAAATTTATGTGTGTGGGACCTAAAAGGCACGGAATGCTTTAAAAAAGCATGTCGTTCCACCAAATCAATTGTTTATGGACGCAGTATGCTTGCTATTTATGCTTAAATATTCCCAGCAAAAAACAGGACAGATCAAATTGTCCATTCTCTTATCTAAATGACATTGCAGGCGCGTTTGCAGGCAACCCCTGAGTTAGGCGAACCTGTGCATGTTACTGATAAACCAGCTCTGAAACGAGCAATTCTCGATCTGCTACGACATCTCCCATGAAACGTCATACTAAACTTGCTTCAGCATTCGTCCATTTCGCAGCAAATCCTGCCAACAGGATCCTCCGGAAGACTTGTTACTGGCTAACCAGCCCGACATTGATGTTATTCATCGCCAACTGATTTGCTTTAGGATATTATAATGTTATTTTTGAGGCAATAATCTTAGTTTTTTTGTCAGGAAAATTTAAATTTTATGTTAAAAAAATTCAACATGCCGGAATTAATTATTCTTGCAAGCATAGTAGTTTTAATATTTATATCTGAATACGATTATCTTGTTTTGAATAATCCCATGAGGGCAATATTTATTGGATTATGGCCGCCAACTATGATTGGATTATTAATTTATTTTAACTTGAAAAAAAATCAATAACTGTTATGAATAATCTTCAGATTATTATATTCTCAGCTTTTGTTTCAATTTCATTTATTTCATTTATCGTTGTAACGATTAGGGAATTTAATAAAATGAGTAAAACCCCATATCAAGCAGAAAAAAAAATGGAGACTCCCGAGAATTAAAGCAGTTAAACGGCTCTAAATATTTATTCTTAGATGATATTACAGTTATTTCTTTGAATAACTTAAAGAATGGCAGATCAACTCCTGTCTGGCCCAAGGTCTAAGTGCAAACTTGCCCTTTTCATAATTAAATGGAAATCGCGCAGCAGTTACAAATAATGACAGCGCAGGTAATAATTCCGTACAACGAAATTGAAATTAATTTTCCTTTAGTCCGGATATTTTAATCCGGACTTATTGAGAAGCGGATTTTAATCCTCTAAATGGCCGACGGAAGTCCATAAGAAACCCATCAATATATCACATCAAAAAAGAACCACCTCACTGCAAAATCACCTTCTTCAATAACGCTTCCTTTTAATTTTTTACCTGTATCACATAAGCACCTTTCGCATAACCAGAAAGATCAATCGTGGTATTTTGACTTACTGCATGATCCCTTACATCAAAAGCAGTTATGGTATAATCTTTATTGATTAAGGTTCCTCCGGTAAGGATGAAGGTACAGGTAAATGGATTAGGATATACTGTGAAGTCAAAGCTTTGTATGTATTTCAACAACTGCTGTTAGAGCGGAAGGATCATCAAATCAAATAATGAGATTACAATTGACATCGAGTGTTGGGTTGAAGCCATCATTGCAATCGGAGCAGGTAATTCCTGCAACACAATTTGGATTGTGGGGGTGACACTCATCCTCATAGCCCGACAGGAGTTTATACCCAAGGTTCAAACCCGTTGTTGAAATGTAAGGTGTCATATCAAATCAAAAGGCCGCGCAATAGAATTCGGCACCAGCCTGCGCGGTTGTAGATCCTGGTTGGATGTAGTGAACATTCGTGGTTGGGTTTAAATGGTCATGGTAATTGGAAAGGTTTCGAATTGATGTGATTATAAAATCATTTTGATGCTTAAGATGGTGCATGATTATATATTGGTTTGATAATCCAATTGCTTAATAGGACGGGATTAAAAATCCCACCCAATGAGGTATTCTTCTGATGAAGTTTAAAACTACAAAGGATAAAAAATATATTCATGAAGAATCATAAAATTATTATTTACTGCTCATGTTTGGACACATTTTTATAACGGAATAAATATTGAGCACCTCTTTAATTGACGCATCTGTCTTAATTGCCCCTGTGCTTTGCTAAAACTTGCAATAGGGAGTGAGACAATTCAAGAAATATTAAAAAGTGCATTGGGAAAATTAAAAAACTCGCTTGTTACTACACTTGGACGTTTTGAAAACCATTAAGATACCATTGTTTATAGAATTTGTTTACTGCTGTTTTTTGGATTCATCCTGTTTTGACATGACTGAAATAGGATTTGAAGCGTCGTAAAATTTCAACTCAGTAATATTTGCAGGAAGGTTAAACCCGTTATTTTCTAGCTTTGTTTTCACTTTCTGAATTAACCTTCCACGGGTTTGTAAGGTGCCACGCCTGAAGTCCTCTGTGGTCACCCAAAAATATACTTTCAGGTTTACGGTACTTTCGGAAAGCTCATCTTCGGCAACAAAGTTCACATGTAATTCATCCTTTACTATTTCTTCATCTTCAGCAAAGCATGAATGGATAATTTCTTTTGCTTTTTCAATATGATTTTCATAGGCAATTCCTACAACAAAATCTGTACGGTAGAAACCATCTTCGGTATAGTTATATACCGGTTTTGTTAATACGTCGGCATTAGGTATATAAACATTTCTACCATCGAACGTGGTTATTTTGGTATACCTGAATTCCATGGTCTTCACCTTGCCAAAAACATTTTCAATTTGTACTGTATCGTTTACATGAAAAGGGCGGTTAAAAGCAAGGATGATGCCTGCTAAGAAGTTTTCAGCAATATCTTTAAAAGCAAAACCTAACACTACTGCTGATGCGCCCGCCGTTGCCAAGATGGCTCCCGCAATACCACTTAAACCGGCAACCTGAAGTGTAAAAAGAAAGACACAGATTATCAAAACCAATTTAACTGCCTTTGCTAAAAAGGCGCTCATTAATGGGTCGTATGATTTTCTTTTTACCCTTTTCTGAAAGAGAGATGTGAGCCAACGGACGACAATAATACCAATCACTAATACTAAAATAGCCATCCCAATACGCGGTACAGCTTCTAAAAATGCTACATAGTAGACTTCCAGTCTTTTTAAAATCTCATTCATGTCAAAATGTTATTTAAGTTATAAATGAAAATGCTTAAAAGCGTTCTAAACTTTGTTTTGAAACCTTAAATCCGTTGCGCTTCATTAAAGATCAATTAAGATCATATGAGCGTCATTATGCCGAGGTTCTGTTCTTCAGTTCATTTGCAGATTCTTTAAAAAAGACCATCCCCCGTAAATAAATACTATGGTAGACAGTGCAAGTAAGATATATAATGAAGCAGTAAATTGACAATGACTTCTATGAAATGCTGTAGATAACAACAAGACGGGTAGAGTCCATATCAATTCCACATAAAATATTTTGCGAAAATCAGCAATCTTAATGGAATGATGGCTATGCCCTGCATGAACCATTGGTGGATTGGTTGCGTGGTTCAAATTACTATGATTTATTTTCGATGGGTCCATCATAATTATTTATTTATGACCACCGTGAGCAGAAGAAAACTTTCTTTCAATGCAATCAAGCTGTGTGGAATATTTGCTTCTAAAGTGATCATTTGCCCTTTTCCCAAATAATGTGTTTGTTGTTCAGCAAAGAAGTTTATTTCTCCATCCAGAACCTGCACACTAATATTTCCAATGGAAGTATGTTCTTTTAATTCGGCATTTGTATGCATTCCGATCAATACGATGGTTGAATTGTCAGACTTGAATACGGTGATGGAATTATGATCGCTGTCTGCCCAGGTATTTTCCTGTTTTAGTTCAGCAATAAATTTATTCAGGTCTATTTCTACTAACCTCGCGTTCAACATCCGTTCACCCTCAGGCCGTAAGGAGGTAGCATCGGTCGATTTATTTTCCATTAGTCTGTTTTTATGTGATGTGTTTTCAATTTTTGAATTAATGTATTGGATATTTCATCTGAAGAAATCCCATATCCATTTACCAATAGCCCTTTTGTGCCAAATTTAGGCGAGGAAATGGCATATAATATGGACTCGTCGTCGGGATTTGATTCACCCTCAAAACGATACACCTTATCAATTTCAAAATCATCGGGTGATAATATCATGTCTGCCTGATGACATGCCAGGTGTTCTTCATTGATATTAAAGTCAATGGTATAGCCTTCTTTTTTTAAAGCATTAATAGTTTCTGATAATGTGCCATAACTTTCTTTCATACCTGCCTTCATCCTCCAAATTTAAATTTGTAGTGAATTTTAAAACCTAAAATGGTGATCAACGTTCTTCTTTATAAATAGGCGCAGTGCCTTGATTGGCAAATCCCTTGCCCGACCTGGGGTTTACATTTCCAACTGCACCTGTTAATATATTCCTTTTTCAACGGCAATACAATCTTTTCGAGATCCAGTATTTCTTTTTTGATCACAGCAACTCTTTTTTCAGTATTGATTTGCAAATATCTAATCAAGTTAAAGCATATTCTTATCAAAGACTTTATCAGCCTCCTTGTAAAAGGAGGTAAGCAGAGGATAGCAGGAATACGTTTTTATGTGAGAAAATTTTGTAGCTGATTTTTTTTCTGCTACTTCCAATTTACTATCACTATTAATGGCAAGCAGTGATATGTAGACGGGAAATTTAAGCAACGCCTGATAATCTTTTTTAAAACAGTTTTAATCCGGTTCATTTTATATTTTCATTTTTTTTTTAATTTTCTGGAATCAAGTATATATAAAGGTCAGATTATTCAACCCCGCTTATGACTTTTTATTCGTCCAATTATGGTTTCGAGGGAAGTCTTTAATTTATCGATCGCACTGTTAAGAGCAAGTTCATAAGTATTTGCCATTCCGGTAACGGCAATTGGCTGCCTGCCCTCAAGCCGGGCTTCAAGCAAACATCTTTTATCATTTATTCCATCCTTCGAACCGTTCTCATCAGATAGATGAACTTCCAAACGTGTAATATGTTCGCTAAACCTGCTTAGCTCTTCTGATAGTAAGCTGTCTAACTTGGTACCAAATGCTTCATGTACACTTAAATTTTTGTCTGTATTTAATTGAGTGGTCATACTGTTTTTTTTGTGAATTTATTTAGATAAAATTATCAGTTAGTTTAAAGTTTCTTATGCAACGCTGTCTTGAGTGTTTTTTAGTCGACAATCAAAAGGTACGTTTTTTTGAAAAGTAGATGATGGTTTATCCATTCTTCATATGATGCTATTGGAGTTAGGCCAATCCTCGCAGATTGCTCTCCAGCAGTGCCTGCTGCTGCTTCACCTAACGAAGTAAAGTTAAAAATTCATCCGATGTTTTCTAGTTTAAGTTTTTCGTGCTCCTATATACTTCACCTCTTTTATTTAGTGGTTACTGAGGTCATTAAAATAGTTCCTTCACGAAAAAAATCATGAATCAACATATTAGTATTTTTATTGGTGCCTCTTTCAGACGGCAGTAGGGATACAGAAAAACACCTTGATATTAATATGAACCGGAAGTTTGTGATGTCACATTTCTTTGCCCTCATCATAGTTCATTGACTGACGAACTTAAGCTGGTAATGTTTTTTAGCTATTTTTCAAATGCTATGTTTCGAATATTACCAATTATAAAACCTAACCAAATGGAAAACACGCAGGCCACCTTGCCTGCGTGTTTAAAAGGACTCAATTACCCTTGAAAAGTTTCATTCAGTTATTGAACCATAATTTTTTCGGTGACTACGCCACCATTTTTCTTCAGCATAACAAAATAGAGCCCTCTCGGCCAATCATTACAATTCACCTTCTGAGTCGCCAATTCAAAAAGTTCGAAGTGTGTCATGCGTACACCCATTTTATTATAAATGTCAACGAGGCCGCTCTCCTCATCGGCCAGCAGGAGTGAAAACTCATCATGAGCGGGATTGGGATACAGCAATATTTCTTTTTCTGTATTTCCTTCAGAGAAGAGCATTTCTGCTCTCATCTCTTCGCTCAGATTGTCGTTATGAATGTGATAAATGGTCCAGCCATTGGGGTGCTGGCAACGATTTCCTGCCCCTGCTCCCTCTATCCGGAATTCGTGTGTGGGATTGTCAAGGTTCACAGTTCCATTTGTATGGCCGCCGGCTGCAATTGATCTATCCTTTTTTACATAGCAATTGCCAAGAACGGATGTAAAAGTTTTGACTACAGCATTGCAGGGATCATTCAAGTGACCTAATGCTACGAACTTATTCAGGTAAGTGTTGGTCCAGGCAACATCAAATGGTGCTCCGCGGAACTGATTAGTCATATCATGTGGTTGTGTTCCGCAATAAGGCTGATTACAGGAAGCAAGTTGATAATCACCTGTGTCAACAAAAATTGCCAGCGCCTCTCTGTTGTATTTGATCACATCAAAAAGGGAGGAAATGAATTCCATATTGATATGATCGAGGTGACCATGCGGTGTGATGAACATCAGTTTCGCTTTCGATTTATTCAGGTGGAAATTGTCGTGAATAATGGTGTCAACAATGCGGGCATCAGCAATGGCTTCGCGATAGGGTCCGGTTCTGCCGTAGTAAACAATGTCATTGTCCGGATTACCTGTTGGTGTCTTGTTGCCATAGCCGGCGCCAAAAATCCAAACGGTGTCATTGGTGCCACGTATAAGGTAAATGTTGGAGAGCTGGATAATGTTGTTATCTCCTTCTCCGCTGTGAACTACATAGAAGGAATCGGGAATGATTACTTCTTTTCCGATTTGCATCGTTTGTGCATTTAGACGATGGCCGAAGCTAACCAAGCTGACAGCCAAAATGATGATGGAAATTTTACCCATGATTGTTTTTGGTTTTAGGTTAAGAAAAAAATGCCTGCCTAAGATAAGTAAATATCAGCTAGTCCGGGTTACACATCATCGGTGTATGTAACCCTGGACATAATTATTAATGGTATGATTATAAATATTTTGAATATGTATGCTGGGTAAGAACCAACCGCAGTGAAAATCCTTGTGATCCTAGAAATAGTGGACGATAAATATTGGATTGAAAATCCAATTGCCTACAGGACGGATTATAAAATCCCGACCAACGGGCGCTTACAGATAAAAGGCATATTGCTACCTGAATTTTAATTATTTCGTTGATCATGTAGTTTTTTTTCCTTTGTAACTACTAATAGGCTGTAAACTGTTAAATGTGTTCCTATGAATTCAAGCATGCATGATCAATTCCTTAAGGATTTAAATCAAAACATAGGAATTGTTCACCGTGTGTGTACGACCTTTTTTTTTAATGATTGGGGAGAACGCGAAGATGTGCTGCAGGAAATTATGTACCAGCTTTGGAAATCTTATCCGCACTTCAACGGCGCCTCCAAGTTTTCAACGTGGATGTATAAGGTATCTCTTAACACCGCCATCACACATGTAAGAAAAAGTAAAAGAGCACCGGAGAAAGAAAAACTTACTGACAAGTATAACCAGATCGCCGAAAGCAACGAGCAACTTCACACGGAGGAAAAGATGAAGCTGCTCTATGCAGGCATTCATACATTATCTGCAATTGATAAATCTATCATATTGCTCTATCTCGAAGAAAACAGCTACGATGAAATAGCATCTATCACCGGCCTAACCAAAACCAATGTAAGTGTGCGGTTAGTACGAATTAAGAAGTCTTTGGAAGAAAAACTAAAAAGTAACTTTTAAACCAAACAATTAACATGGAAACATTTGAAGACCTCAGAAAATGCTGGCAGGAGAACACAAGCCGCAATGACAGTGCTGATACACTCAGTAAAGAATCAGTTGAAAAGGTGATCAGGTCAAGGATTAGACGGGAGAAGAATACAGTGATGCAATACTTCTGGGCATCTTTTGCTTACCAGGTGCTTATTTATGCGTTCGCAAGTCATTTGATCATTAAATTTTGGGGAGATGGTGAGCTCATGCTGTTGGCCTTTTGTGGTACGATGTTATATATCCCGTTTACGATATTGTTGATGAAGAAATTCAAGGCCATGAGCATACGTGCAACAGATAATCTGGATTTCTCAGGACAGGATATCCGATCCAGTGTGAAGAATCAATATGTATTGCTGGCTGATTTTTTTCGCTTCAAGAAAATGTTTGAATGGCTTGCTATTCCGTTGAGTTGTTTAATTATGGTATTGATAGTGTTTAAGCTTTATGTTCCTGGTGAAATAGAAGAGCATGTTACAGGTGCTATCATTTCTTTTTTAGCTTTACTAAGCTGCTTTGCAGCAGCTATTTATTTCCAAAACAGAAAAAGATTTATAGCGCCGCTTCGACAGCTTAAATTGATCTTAGAAGACATTGCTCAAGATTCCTACGATCTTTTTCAGGAATGATTGGAAGACTGTACTTAATGACAAGAGGATTTGTTAATAGTTACCTGTTCATCGGCACTGAGAAAAGCTGCTACAAAGACCTCAAAGCCACAAAGAAATATAGTGCAATTGATACCAAACTTTGTGCCTTCGTGTCTTGGTGGCATCAATCAGATTTCTTAAATCAACAAAATACAAGGCTACCAGGTGTATGACAAGTTGCAACGGATGTCCTGGTTTTTACCTTAGCACGTTGCTTTGCAGCGTCAGGACACCAAGACGCCAAAAAAAGCAGCATGTCGCTGGCCTGTTAATTTCCTGGCGACTTAGCGTCTATGCACTGGTCTTATTTTTTCTACGGAAAATGCAATTGCTCATTCACCGAGGCTAATGAACTGTAACAAAATATTATTCTTATCTTTTTATTCCACGATCGGACACCAAACGAGAAATTGTTGTTCAATCGTGATGGCTGCTTTCTATGGCCATTAACTTTTTGCAGTCGCACCAGAAATAAGAATGAGTCTGTGCCTACATTCTTTTCGTTTGCAAAATGCTCGCACGATTTCCTTCTGTATCAGTGAATACTAACCACTCACCGATGCTCGGAATCTCCATCGGTTCGCCGTCAATTTTCCCTCCTGCATCGGTAATTTTTTTCATGGCAGCTTTGATATCATCAACAGCAATCACAATGGAAGTTCCTGCCTGCGGAGCCTGTTTCTTTGGAAAGAAACCTCCATTGATGTTACCAGGCGTTTTTATCATTTGATTTTCATCTGTTTCTGTGGTGCCCGCCACAATGTAGTCGTTCATGTCACTTCCCATTGGTTGCATCTGCCAGCCGAATACCTGTGAATAAAATTTGCTGAGACGATCACCGTTTTCGTAAGGCATCTCAAAGTGTACTACCGGATCTGATTTCATTGTTTTTGATTTTAGGTTGTTAAGAAGCTGTTTGAAATTAGTCAGAATGTTTGTTACATCGCATACCCTTCGACTCCACTCAGGGTGCGCTCCCTGCGAAGGCGAACCCTGAGCGAAGTCGAAGGGTGCTAGAGAACGCTACTGTAAAAGCAAATTAACATTTCCAAACAGACCTTCTAAATGTTTATTCAAAAATTCAATTTATTTCTCAATCTGGAAAATTAATTTTCAGTAGATGACGTCTTCTTAACAGGGCAAACTGCCACGAAAGAACGGAGAAGGGGTTTCCTGCCAATAAAATCGCGCACTCCGGAGTGCATTAAGACACTATACAATTTGTCTTTTTTCCTGCTATATTCGTCCACCCCATAATAATAAAATAACCAAACCCCTTACATGAAAACATTTCTCCTTTCTGTAATTTCCTTTGTCGCGTCTGTAGGCAGCACCCACGCACAAATCAGTTATGTAACTCCTTCAGGCGACGGTTTCCAGGACGGAACCTCATGGGTGAATACTTTTAACGGCAACCAGCTTCAGGCTGCCATCAATAGTGCCGGCACTGCACAGGTAATTTTGCAAATGACGGAGTCTAAAATTGATTTTAATTTTATTAATTAGAATGATGAAACAACGTTTACTCGCCGTCTTTTGCATTTTTGCTTATTTCCTGTTTACCGTTGAATTTATTGCAGCGCAGCAAAAATCTACACGACCAAAAATCGGGTTAACGCTTAGCGGTGGTGGAGCAAAAGGATTAGCACACATAGGCATACTGCAGGCTATTGACAGTGCAGGTTTGAAAATCGATTACATAACGGGAACGAGTATGGGAAGTATTGTAGGTTCCTTATATGCTGCAGGTTATTCAGGTGATGACATTGAGAAGATTGCACGCAATCTTGACTGGACTTTAATGTTTTCAACTGCACCACAATTAAATGTCATCAGCATTGAAGAGAAAAGCGAGTATGAAAAATATGCCATTGAAATCCCTTTCGTAAAAGGCAAATTCAAAATTGGAAGGGGAATTATTGAAGGACAGGAATTATGGCTGACGTTATCTGAGCTTTTTGAACCTGTTTATAATGTTACCGATTTTTCAAAACTATCCATTCCTTTTAAATGCATCGGAACCGACCTGGAAACCGGTAATGCCGTTGTGATGGATCATGGAAATATTGTGACTGCCGTTCGGGCAAGCATGGCCATACCTTCTATATTTACACCTGTCAGGTACGATGATAAACTGCTGGTTGACGGTGGAGTCGTAAATAATTTTCCGGTGCTGGATGTAAAGGAAATGGGTGCAGATTATGTAATAGGCGTCAACCTGAATAATGGCCTCGACAAAGCTGATTCATTAGAAACTGCGCTGGATATTTTATTACAGATAGGGTTTTTTAAAGACGCATCCACTTTCGATAAACATAGAATGCAATGCGATCTTTATATTTTACCTGACCTGAAAGGATACGGTACCGGCGATTTTTCTCAGGGTGATTCCATTATAGACATCGGAAAAGAAACAGGCAAACTGTATTATCCTTATTTTAAAAAACTGGCCGATTCACTTACTACAATTTATGGAGCAAGCGATTTTATTAAGAACCGTTTACCACAAAACAATTCCATCAACATCAGCAAATATTCTATCGATGGTTTAAATCACACCAGTGATAAATTCTTTTTCGGCTTGCTGGACCTTCAGGACAATAAAAATTATTCCTACAGGCAAATGAGCGGAGCCATCAGGAAGGTGTATGGCTCGCGTTATTACAGAATTGTGAGGTACGACTTTTTACCTGACGGAAAGGGCAGCACAGAAATGCATTTTCATGTGGAGGAAAACCCGCTTACAGCAATTAAGTTCGGACTTAACTACAACAACTTTACAAAGCTGGCATTAAAATTAAACCTTACCTCACGCGATTTATTATTCAAGGAATCCCGGGCAACGGTAAGTGTGGCGGTAAGTGAAAATCCCCGCCTGTTTGCTGAGTATTTCAGGTTCATCAATAAAAATCGGACAGCAAGAGCAGTTTTTGATTTATACAGCGAGGCAGTTGATTATCCTGTTTATATTGATTTCAGATTAAATCAAACATTGCGGAGCTATTATAGTGCTTACGGTTTACAGTTTCAGCGAAACGTTAACAGGTACTCATACATTGGAGCAGGGCAGCAGTACATACGTTCAAAAATCAAAACAGAAGAATCGCCAAGCCTGATTTATAATGGGCACAACAATTACTGGTATTCCTATCTCTCTTATGTGATTAATAATACCGATGAAAAATATTTTCCTGTCAAAGGATGGAACGTGAAAGCGGAGGCTGGTTACGTTTACAGTCAGAACCCGGAATTTGAATATTCGTACAACGATTCATCAGTCAACAGCGATTCAGCAGCTTTTAACTATGATAACTATTTTAAAATCTATATCAATGCCAGCCATTATTCTGAATTGAATTCAAAATTTTCATGGAGCCATAATTTTACATTAGCTTATCTTATTCAAAACAATCCATACTTAGCCAACAACCTTGTAGTAGGTGGTGTGAAGGAGATCATCCGCAACCAGGTACCGTTTGTTGGTTTGAATGAATCGGAACTTAAAACCGGGAGCATTGCTGTTGCCCAGCTTGGTTTACAATACAAGCTTTCGAAAAAGGCTTATCTCATTGGGCGTTTCAATATAGCACTGTATGATTTCCAGGGTACAGGCTTCAACAACCTCTCGGCAAAAAGTAATTTGCTAACCGGCTATGGCCTTACATGTGCAATAAAATCACCTATTGGCCCGCTTGAATTTACCGTGATGCATTGCGACCAGGATTCAAAAGTGCGAACCAATATTAATATTGGGTTCGGTTTTTAAATTCAGTTTAAATCATCACGGGCTGGGTAGAAAACGAGGTAACAAAATATGATTTCAATACAAACGATAAGTATGGGAAAGAGACTACACCACAAACACAATTTTTTTGACAAAGAGTTCCCACAATTCCGGCCCTTAACCCTAGACTCCTTGCTTTTTGAAAATATTAAATATAGATTTACAGTATTGTTTTAATACCCGGTTCAGGGTTGCAGATTCAGCAAATCCGCGAAACAGTTTCTTACTCCATTTCATCAATATTCAAACCCAGCTTACATTAATTTATTAACCATTCTAAACTAAAAAAAATGGCCAATTATTCAATCAGAATCACAGGAATTGTAAACGGTGTATTGCAATTGTCAGACAATGGAACTACCAATGTTGATCCGGGCGATACCGTAACATGGTCCATCTCGCCCAATTCAGGAGTTGCATCGATTACCGGAATTGTAGATAATTCAACGGTTGATGTTTTCAATCCTGATCCGGCATCACAGGGAAACGGAAGCTGGATGGGAACGGTTAACCCCAACATTGCACGGGGATCTTTAGAAACATATACAATCAACTATACCAGCAGCGCAAATGAAGTTTGTAGTTTCGATCCTAAGATCCAGGTGAACCGCTAAAGAACTGATATGGCAATTCATATAAGAGCCTATAGCTTACTGATGGGCTTTTTTTGTATTGCCACCCTTCCTATTTTCGGACAGAATCAAAGAGTAGCCGACAGCCTGGCAAGGATATACGGAGAAGGCAACCTGGACGGTACTTTAAAGTTAGAGTTGCTCAGGAACCTCTCATTTAATGAGGTGAACGACCTCAAACTATCCCTCGATTATGCCGAAGAACTGATCAGCCTGAGCCAACAGCTGGGCAACGATTTATACCTGCACAGGGGTTATTTTCAGAAGGGAAATAAAAAAAGACTATTAGGTGATCCTGAAGAAGCACTGGATGCTTTTTTCAAAAGTGCGGAAGCTGCAAAGAAGGCACATTTTATTCCTGGTGAAGGAACCTCTTATATGGCAATTGCCGATATCTATTCCATTACCGACAATTCTTCCAATGCAATGCTTTATTACGATAAGGCGATTTCCACCTTGCGGCAATCGTTGCAGACATCGGAAGATTCTATTGCTTTGGGTTCTGCTCTTTCAAATGCCGGCGATGAGTACTTGAACCGGAAAAATTATGATGCTGCACTTTCTTATTTCGAAGAATCCACAATAATTTTTGAGAAAGCAAAGTACCAAATAGGTAAAGCCTACAGCTTAGGCAACATCGGAATGGTGTATGCCAATATTGGGAAAAATCAACTTGCTGAAGCAAATATTAACCAGGCGATCAGCATCCTGGAGAAACTGGAAGATTATTACCCGATATGTGTGTATCTCATCTACATGGCTGAAATCTATGTTGAGAAAGGGGACGCAGCTACCGCTTTAAGTTATGCAGGAAGAAGCCTGGAGCTTGCGCAGAAATATGGGCTGAAGGAACAGATCAGCGATGCGAATCATAAATTATCAGAGTTGTATGAGAAAGCCGGAAATAAGGGAGAAGCTTTAAGGTATTATAAGGAACACATTTCCTACCGGGACAGCATCAACAACATTCAATCGGTACAGAAAATGGCCGACCTGCGCACAGATTATGAAGTTTCACAAAAGCAGGTGGAAGTTAACCTGCTCAGCCAGCGACAAAGAAACTCGCGTGTCCTGATGGTTTCGCTTTCTATTATTCTTGTTTTGGCGGCGATTACATTAGCCACCTTGTTTTGGTACTACAGAAATATTTCAAAAGAGAAGAAGAGATCAGAGAGTCTCTTGCTAAATATCTTACCTGCAGCAACGGCCAGAGAATTAAAATTAAAGGGGAAAGTGGAAGCAGTAAAATTCAAGGCAGTTACCGTCTTATTTACTGATTTTGTAGAATTTTCAAAAGCTGCGGAATTGATTGAACCGGAGCAGCTGGTAAAAAGCATTGATTTTTATTTTAAGCGGTTTGACGAAATTTCAACCAATTATGGCCTTGAGAAAATTAAAACGGTAGGAGATTCCTACATGTGTGCCTGCGGACTCCCGACTGAAAATTCCAGCCATGTGAGAAATGTGATTCATGCTGCAAGGGAAATGGCAGACTTTGTAAGCAAGGAATTCAAATCCAATGATGGGCTGAGTCATTTTCAGATGAGGATTGGAGTTCACACGGGGCCTGTTGTGGCAGGTATTGTGGGAATAAAGAAATGGCAATACGACATTTGGGGAGATACCGTTAACATCGCCTCACGCATGGAATCACGTTCAGAACCCGGCAGGGTGAATTTGTCGGAAACCACTTATGAGTTGATCAAGGATGAATTCCCCTGTGAATACCGGGGAGAATTTGAAGTAAAGAACAGGGGTTTGCTGAAGATGTATTTTCTGTCTATTGGTTAGTTGGGTTAATATGTATTCACCCTGCTTCTCCTTCTTCCTTTTCAATATTTATAACTTGTGATGCTTATTCATGGCAAACACAGCCCTGATGAATTCTATATTCCGTATTTATCTTTTACAAACTGAAACCATGCCTCCTGAAAGTCACAGTTGATTTGCTGTGCAGAAAACTAAGGCTTACTTTTATTTTTTCAAACCATCGAAATCTCTTCTTACAGCATGAAAAAAATCCTTTTGTTGGCAGCAATCAGCATGATCGGCATTTCAGTGCATGCACAAATAGTTACCTGCGGTTCACC
>JBDSEW010000319.1:0-3843 GCA_039919825.1 Chitinophagales bacterium
AGCAGTCCCATTCTTCCATTGGCAAGTGCTGATCATGGTGGTAATGTGTTGTACATTGGATCACTCACCAAATCGCTCACAACTTCCCTGCGCATGGGTTACCTCGTTGCGTCTGAAAATTTTATCCGGGATGCCACACCATGGAGAATCCTGATCGACATGAGAGGCGACATGCTATTGGAGGAAGCAATGGCAGTTTTATTTAACGATGGCACCATGCAACGTCACCTGAAAAAATCACTGAAACTGTACCATGAGCGGAGAGATCTGTTTTGCAACCTGGTGAAAAACGAATTGTGCGATTTTGTTTCATTTGATAAACCGGAAGGTGGTATGGCGGTGTGGGTGCGTTTTAAAAAGAAGTTTTCAGTAGCTGATTTATCGAATGCGGTATCACCGCATGGCATGTACATAAGTGACGGAATTTTTTACAATTCCGGAAAGGTGAACTACAATGCCCTTAGGATGGGATACGCATCATTAAATGAAAAGGAGATGACAGAAGCGGTGGGCATTTTGAAAAAGTGCGTGAGTGAGATGTGATGGTCCTTCGGATTCGCCAGGAAGCACTAAAAAAACGCACTTAGCTCATTTTAATATAAAAGTATTGCTCAAGACGGACAGCAAAAGCTTCTTCGGAATCTATTTTTTCCAGGGTGGAAACGTTGGGTCCGGAAATTTTCAGGAGGTCAGTAGTCAATGTTATTCTTCCACCATCTGTTGCTATACTGCACAATTTTTTTTGTGTGAAATGCGATTGCGGCGATGTTTGATTGTAAATGCACATCTCTGTAAATTCACTCAACGCTCTTTCCCTGGTTGAAAAAATGTACTCAGGAATCCAGTCGTCATTAACTTGTTTAGCTACCATCAGGTATTCGTCATCGTGCTGTTGAATTTTAAAATTCCCCCTTTCATCCTTTTGAACCTCGTTTAGCTCAATTTTCAAGGGCTGTAAAGTGAATTCCCCGAAACCGACATCTGCCAGGTATAATGTTGAATTGATTTTGACAATTATTGCGAGGTGATCATATTCAGGACTGTATGTTTTTTCCGTGCCATTATATACCCGGGCGGAAACCATTTTTACCTCAAAACCCATTGATTGCAAAAGCTCGAAGAACAGCCCATTCAATTCATAACAGAAGCCTCCTCTTTTTTCAATCACTACTTTTTCAAAAAACTTTGATACATTCAATACAATGACTCTTCCATAGTGGATATCAAGGTTTTCAAATGGAACATTCAGCAAATGATTTTTTTGAAGCGCATTCAATGTGGTTATAATGGGTGATATAATACCGTCATATTTTATTCTTTGAAGATATTGGGTGATATTCATGAAGATTACAAATGATTGATTAACCCTCTTTTACGAGATTCATATTGGTCATTTTGGGAGGATCCTGATCTTAGTCCTGACAGAACTTGCAATGTAGCATTTCTCATGTGCCTCGTGATGTAACTCATCAAGTTGTTTTTTGGTTGGAACATCAGCACCACTGAAAACTATTTTCGGTTTCAGCACCACTTCCGTCATCGCTATTTTCCCTTCTTCATTTTTTGAAAGGATTCCCTCCGCATGATCTTCATACTGTTCTATTATAAACTGCTTTGCTGCAGCAAGGGAAAGAAACCACAGCATGTGGCAACTGGAAAGCGAGGCTACAAAAGCTTCTTCTGGATCGACGGCATTTTCCTTCGACATAGGGAGCGGTACCACATGAGGAGAGGAAGAGGCTGACAGTAAAATTCCCCCGTCAAAAATCCAGGAGTGGGCCCTGCTGTATTTATTGTCGGAAAAGGCATCACCTGGTTCCCTTTTCCATGAAATGGTGACTGTATAGGCCATGCTAATTTTTATTTTAAATGATGAATTGTAAAAAGATAATCATAGATAAGAGCTCATGAAGAATATTTTTATACAAAGTTTAGGCTCCCTATTGTTATGGATGTGCTGATACCCAAACTTCACCGTCTTCAAACACTTCTTTCTTCCAGATAGGAACGGTTTGTTTCAATGTATCTATCGCATAGCGGCAAGCATCGAAAGCAGCATCGCGGTGTGCGGCTCCAACAACAATTACAACCGGCACATCACCTATTGTTAAAATTCCGGTCCGGTGATGAATCAAAATTTTCTGCACCCTGAATTTTTGCAACCCTTCGTCCGCAATTTTATTCATCTCCAGCAATGCCATGCTTTCATAAGCTTCGAATTCAAGACGCAGTACTTTTTTTTCTTTGGTGATTTGCCTCACAGTTCCAATGAATACATCAATGCCACCGCACCCGGGTTGCATTGCCCATTCGATGCAGGATTGAATATGGATTGGTTGATCAGTGATTTGTATGTTCGTCATGATAATAATACTATGTCGGAAGCAGTTAGTCCTTAGTGGTCGTAACTAAGTTTAATTTTTTTAGTTCATAGTTCATATTTTATCCTTCACAATTTATCGTTGTAAGATCATCCTCCGCTTACGGGAGGAAGAATAGCAATTTCATCATGCTCCGTAATTATTTCCCGCGGCGATGCAAAGTGACTGTTGATAGCCATCCTGAAAGATGAAAGTTGTTTCAGGCGGGGAAACTTTTCTTCCAGTGCCTGTTTCACTGCTTCCACTTCGTGGGAATCATTAAGTTCCAGGAGGAGGGTGGAGCCACCAACTATTTCTTTCGCTATTCCGAAAGCAAGGATTTTTATTTTCATGCGCTAATTACTTACTACTGGAAAGTGGTTGATGAGTACCTGTATTCCGGCATAGAATACCAGCAATGCAGTTACCCTTCGGATCACGAGTGAATTGAAACGAGAAGCACCAATACGAGAACCCAATTGTCCACCCACCAATACAGCCAACCCTAACAGGAAAATTTGAACATAGTCGACTTCAGCAGGCAGCTTCCACAATTGCCCAGCAATGCCTGATATGGAATTGACGAGGATGAAAAAACTTGCAGTGGCAGCGATACGTTTGGCAGTATCCCATTTAAGCAGGTTGAGCAAAGGGGAAAGAAAAATGCCACCACCAATACCTACCATTCCTGATAAGAATCCGATACTTCCACCCATGAAACCATCCCTGGCGAAATTTTTTTCTATTGTTGTTGCATCTTCTGTTTCTGAGCTGTTTGATTTTGTTTTTATCCATAACAGGATGGCTGCTATAATTAGCGAAATACCCAGCACAATAAAAAACACTACTTCACTGATCTTTAGGGTCGCTCCTAAAAATGCCATTGGAACACTGGCTGCTGCAATGGGCAGTACCTTTTTCCAGGTTATCTGTCCTTTTTTGATGAAAAGGATGGTTCCACCTGTTACCACAATGATATTACATACCAGTGCAACCAGTCTTATTTGCTGAAAGGGAAATGCATATAAGGAAAGAATTGCCAGGTAGCTTGATCCGCCGCCAAAACCTACCGAAGCATAAATAAAAGCGATGGATAAAAAGAAAAGGAGCAGTTCAGGGTGTTGCGGCATTTTTAATTTCGGTGCTTCATTGCAAAAACAATAATACATTAAATAACCTGCATCCGGTATTTGCCCATGAATAATTTAACAGGTCACTCAGGCCATTTTGCATGGTAATCTGCAAGAAGGGAGTTGCCAATGAGCTGTTGTTATATTATAAAAACATAAAATTTATCAGCACAGCAGCATAAGAAAAATGCTTCAACAAACTGGCAGGTGATTGAATTAACCGCATACGAATCGGAAAAATAGGAGTTGACTATTTTCTCATTCTATAACTTTTTTCTCATAGAGACCATCTCTGATTAGGGTATTTAATAGCCACGAAAGTGGACTTGAAACAGCTTTACCACGAGTGTATT
>JBDSEW010000334.1:0-10501 GCA_039919825.1 Chitinophagales bacterium
TAATGCAGGGGTTATTGCAAAGGGAAGGTTTGTATTTATGCAATGAAAGAAGTGAAGGCAGGAAGTCTTAAAAATCCGGGCGTTTCGGCTTCGCTCAACGACCGGACTTTTTTCTGGTTACTATTTAGGGTCTGCTGAAAAAATCATAACTTATTGTTAATCAGTTACTTATGGTATAATTTTTGTATTACAAGTGCAAGGTTTTTTTTAATAAATCTTCAAAACCCTTGCACTTGTATGATCAATTATCAATCACAAAGTCAGTTGAGTTTTTTTGAAACACCCTTTGAACAGCACCTTGATAAAAATAACCGTTGGGTGTTACTGGCAGACAAACTACCCTGGGACGAGCTGGTAAAAAGCTACAACAAAAAACTATGTTCAGACTTTGGGGCTGGTACCATTGACGGTCGTAAGGTAATTGCTGCCCTGATCATAAAACACAAGCTCAATCTTAGTGACAGAGAGGTAATCGAGATGATCAAAGAAAATATCTACCTGCAATATTTTGTTGGCTTATCATCGTTTACAACAAAAAAAATATTTCATCATACAGAATTTGTGCATATAAGAAAACGGCTGCAGGTAGCAGATTTTAATGAGATGACAGAAGATCTGATGCGCGAAGCAGGCATACTTGAGCAGACCGAACAAATCAAAGATGATCAAAATGAAGGTGGGGAAAATGAAAGTTCATCGCCGTTTGAGAATACAGAGCCGGTAGCTGATGAACAAAAAACAGCGGAACAAAACACCGAACAAACATCACCGTCGTGCCAGCAAGGCGAACAACAGCCACAGGAAAAGCAAGAGGATAATAAGGGTGTCATGCAATTAGATGCAACAGTAGCCGATCAGAAAATAAAACATCCCAATGATGTAGACCTTCTTAACACGGGCAGAGGTGAAACAGACAGGCTGATAGATATTTTATGTCACACCTATGAGTTAACACGTCCGCGCACTTACCGCAAATCAGCAAACATGCAATACCTGAATTTTGCAAAGAAAAAAAATAAACCCTTCAAGCAAATAAGGAAAGCAAGAAAACAGCAATTGCAATATTTAAAAAGGAATTTTAAAATCCTGGATAAACTCATAGACCATGTGCAGCAGGGTAACAACAGTTTGCGCCTGCCATTCGAACACCGGGATTTAAGAATCTTGTGGGCTACAAAAATTATGTATGACCAGCAATTGCAAATGCACAACCAAAACACGAACCGTATCAGTAACAGGATAGTAAGCATTTATCAGCCTTATGTGCGTCCCATCATGAGGGGTAAAGCCAAACACAAAGTAGAATTTGGCAGTAAGAACGGTGTCAGTTTACAAAATGGATATGTTATGCTCGAACAACTAAGCTGGGATGCATACAATGAATGCCACGATTTACAGCCCGCTGCTGACAACTTCAAAAGAATGCATGGTCATTATCCCGAGTGGATCATAGCCGATAGTATTTATCATACCAGGGCTAACAAAACATTTTGCCAGGGTAACCACATTAAACTCATAGGAAAAACATTATCCAAAACGATGCTGGCAAAGATGAGTGCCCAAGAGCGCAAACAGTATCGAAAACTTCATAACAGCCGTAATCAAATAGAAGGCAAATTTGGACAAGCCAAGAACGGATATGAGCTAAACGAAATCAAAGCCAAATATGCCAATACATCGGCCAGTTGGATAGCAGCGGTG
The DNA here is from genome assembly GCA_039919825.1 of Chitinophagales bacterium. Taxonomy (GTDB): domain Bacteria; phylum Bacteroidota; class Bacteroidia; order Chitinophagales; family UBA10324; genus JACCZZ01. The sequence continues at coordinate 1,702 of JBDSEW010000334.1, forward strand.
TATTTTGTAATGAACATCCTGGTCTTTGCAGGAAGTTCTTTTTTGTCATTTTTTTATCGCCTGTATTGCACATTACACGCCATTACACTCATAACAACAGCATCACAGGCAATAAGGGATCAACAATACCCACCCATTTTTGCAGGCAGGTAACGGCAGGTACAAAAAGACGCCAATGGTATATTAAATATTTTAATGCGTTTGTGGATTTTGACTTTTTCAGCAGACCCTATTTACTGGCTAACCAGCTTCTGGCACGGATGGCAATCAGGTTCATCTTGCGTTTTTTTCCCGCAAAGCGGGATTTTTATCGGGATGACCCTGACTATTTTGAGATAAATTCTAATACCTTGATGCTTGAGCAATCACAGTATGGTCTGCAAAAAAATAATATATACCCTTCACTAACCACTTTCCTCTTTCACCCTTATTTTTGTCGCCCGTACAATCAATCATTCTCATCCTTTATTAAAAAAAATCTCAATGTCAGTAATCATCCAGGTTCATGCCCGCCAGATTCTTGATTCGCGTGGCAACCCAACAGTTGAAGCCGAAGTAATTACCGAAAACGGAATCATGGGACGTGCTGCTGTTCCCTCCGGCGCTTCCACTGGAAAACACGAAGCCGTTGAGTTACGGGATGGTGATAAGAAGGTATATGGAGGCAAGGGCGTTTTAAGTGCTGTAAAAAACATCAACAAGTCCATCGAAAAGGAATTGCTGGGAGTCAGTGTGTTTGAACAACAGATGATTGACAGGATCATGCTGGGTGCAGATGGCACTAACAATAAATCAAAATTAGGTGCCAATGCAATCCTTGCCGTATCGCTTGCGGCTGCGCATGCTGCTGCCAATGAATTGGGCATGCCCCTTTACCGGTATGTTGGTGGTGTAAATGCAAGAACACTGCCCGTTCCTATGATGAACATCCTGAACGGTGGCGCACACGCTGATAATAAAATCGACTTCCAGGAATTTATGGTCATGCCTTTCGGTGCCAGCAGCTTCAGTGAAGCTTTGAGAATGGGCGTTGAAGTATTTCACCAGTTGAAAAGTGTGCTAAAGAAAAAAGGCTATTCAACCAACGTGGGTGATGAAGGTGGTTTTGCTCCAAATATTCAATCGAATGAGGAAGCTATTGAAACCGTGTTGAAAGCCATCGAAGAAGCCGGTTACACTCCTGGCAAAGACATCTGGATTGCCATGGATGCAGCCATTTCAGAATTGTGGGATGAAAAGAAAAAGAAGTATGTGTTTCATAAATCAGATGGAAAGGCCTTTAGTTCTGATGAAATGGTAACGTTCTGGCAAAAGTGGGTCAAAAAATATCCAATCGTTTCTATTGAAGACGGATTGGCTGAAGATGATTGGGATGGATGGAAAAAATTAACAGCCGCCATTGGTGACAAAGTGCAGTTGGTGGGGGATGATTTGTTTGTTACCAATGTAAAAAGATTGCAGCAGGGCATCGATGAAAAAGTAGCCAATTCCATTTTGGTAAAAGTCAACCAGATCGGTACTCTCTCAGAAACTATTAATGCTGTTGACCTTGCGCATCGCAATGCTTATTCGAGCGTGATGAGTCATCGTTCCGGCGAAACGGAAGATACCACCATTGCAGACCTGGCTGTTGCATTGAACTGCGGCCAGATAAAAACGGGTTCTGCTTCACGTTCTGACCGGGTTGCCAAATACAACCAGTTAATACGAATTGAAGAGCAGTTAGGAAGTGATGCTTATTTTCCGGGCAAGGATTTTAGGTTTTTATAGAAGAAGCTGAAAATTTCGCATGGCGAATTGGAAATTGCGAATTTAAATTCCTGCGGGTTCACTTCATATTAATTCATGAGTTCAAAAGATTTAAAATATAATCAACGAGGTGTATCGGCTTCCAAGGAAGACGTTTATACTGCCATCTCAGGTCTGGACAAAGGATTATTTCCAAACGCTTTCTGTAAAATTTATCCAGATCATTTTTCCGGCGATCCGCATTGGTGCAGCGTTGTGCATGCGGATGGAGCAGGCACCAAATCTTCGCTTGCCTATTTATACTGGAAAGAAACAGGCGATGCTTCTGTCTGGAAAGGAATTGCGCAGGATTCGATTGTGATGAATACAGATGACTTGATTTGTGCAGGTACAACAGGACCGTTTCTTTTTTCATCCATCATCAACAGGAACAAACACCTGATTCCGGCAGAGGTGTTGAAAGAAATTATTTCAGGAACGGCAGCTTTCATGGAGCGAATGAATTCGTATGGTATAGAAATTCATTACATGGGCGGAGAAACTGCCGACCTGGGCGATGTGGTGAAAACTATTACGGTAGATTCCACTATCAGTTGCCGCATGCCGCGGGAAAAAGTGATCAAAAACGAAATACCTTCCGGTGATGTAATTATCGGTTTTGCTTCTTATGGAAAGGCAATTTATGAAGATGAATACAACAGTGGCATAGGCAGCAACGGATTAACTGCAGCACGTCACGACGTACTTGATCATTCCTACTATTCCAAATATCCGGAAACTTATGACAGCAATACTTCGGCAGCGTTAATTTATTCAGGATCAAAAAAAGTGACTGATCATTTTGAGGATGCGCACCTCAATGCCGGAAAATTATTGCTCTCTCCTACCCGCACCTATCTTCCCTTAGTAAAAAAAATACTTGAAAAGTATGGTGAAGAAATCCACGGCATGATCCATTGCAGTGGTGGCGGACAAAAAAAGATACTGCACTACACCGATAAACTCCACATCCTTAAGGATAATTTATTCCCGCTGCCGCCTGTTTTCAAACTCATTCAACAGGATTCGCAAACACCCTGGCAGGATATGTACCAGGTATTTAACATGGGACACAGGCTGGAGATTTACACCGAAGAAAAAAATGCCGCTGCAATGATTGATATTGCCGCAGGGTTTGAAATAGAAGCAAAGATAATTGGACGCTGTATTGCTTCCACCGAAAAAAAATTAACTATAGAAAGTGAATTCGGAAGTTTCCAATATTGAGGCGTTTACAGGAATCGAACACCTTCAATACCTGTTATCAATTCTTTACCATACAATCCCGCAGGTGTCTGAAATCCGAATTTAAAATCTCCTTTCAAAATATTTTTGGCAATATGGATGGTGGTAATTGCAGTATATAAATAGGCCTCTGGACCCGTCATTACTTTTTCTAACTGCTCTCCGGCACTGTTGCTGATTTTCCCATACACATATGATTTCCCATTTTTCAATTCTTTCTCATCAGGCCCTTCCGGCATTCGGCTGATCAGCCAATCCATGAACTTACTTTTCATCACTCCACCAAAGAGTGATGGGTGCCTCATAACCGTTACCAATAATTTTGGGAACGCAGTATAGGTGACAATATTTTGAATACCTGTGGTGATGGGAGCCGTAAATAAATCACCCCGCCATGGGTTCTGCACCATGGTCATTTTTTTATTTGCAATGGTTGTTTGAAAAGATTTTGCAGCGGGTTTAGCGGCCTGCTGTTTTCCGTTCACTATTTCAACACCGGGCTGATGAATGCTTTTTATTCCTACGCGCATTGTTCCCTGTGAAGCCCTGCCTTCAATTGCAAAACCAAGCACGAGCTTGTCTCCGTCGGGCATTTCCTGTTTTAAAATCAATGCCATCACATCAGTGGGTACAATACCAAATCCTGTTCCCGGCATTAACATAATACCGGCTTCCTTTGCTTTTTCATGAAAAGAGAAAACCGTTTGGAATACAGTAGATTCTCCGGAGATATCAATGTAATGTGCTTTGTTGGCAAGGCAGGCAATTACCAACGGACGATTGGTCAGGTTGAAAGGGCCCGCAAGATTTATTAATAAAGAAATGCCCTTCAGATTTTCATTTACCACTTCTTGCTGGTCAAGCGCAAAAATTCTGTGATCAAGCCCGTATGCCCTGGCAAATTGCTCAACCCTCTCACTTCTCCCTGCCAGTATGGGCTTCAGTCCTTCTTCCACGAGTTTACGAGTAATTAATTTTCCCATGTAACCTGTGGCGCCATAGATCATTTGTTGTTGCATAAAACAAACGTGGTTTAAGTAACCTTTAAAATACATAACAAATCGACAACAGCGCGGATGAACATACTTTGCCTGTACCTTGCAATCGTAACTTATAAAAGTTTTATGGAGCAGTAGATTAACATGAACGCAATTGTGGTTGATTTTTATTTATACAGTTTATGTACATGAAAAAAGGAATGATGCAACCTCAGATGATTGCATCATTCCTGTTCATGTAACGTGCTAGGTCAATTGAATACTTAACAAGAATTCGGTTTATTGAAACACAGACTGCAGGGTACTCAGCAATTGCTCTCCGCGAAGGTTTGTCGCTATTACTTTGCCATCCTTGTCCAACAGGAAACTCTGGGGAATAGCGTGAATGCCATATGTTTCACACACAGAAGATTGCCATCCTTTGAGATCACTCACATGATTGGGCCACATGAGCTGGTCCTTCTTAATTCCTGCAACCCACTTGTTTTTATCTGTATCAAGTGAAACACTGTAAATAGTGAACCCTTTGTCTTTATAGGTTTCATATGCTTTTACAACATTAGGATTTTCTTTTCGGCAGGGACCACACCAGGAAGCCCAGAAATCAAGCAGCACAACATTACCACGAAGTGAAGAAAGTTTCAGTGTGTTACCGTTAAAATCCTGTAAAGCAATGTCAGGAACAACAGTGCCCTGCTCAAACATCGGTGCGTCATTCTGCCCCTGCATCTGGCTCTTCTGATCATTCAACACCTTCAGATAATCCTTTACAAAGGGTAATTCGCCATGCTCTTTACTCATCCGGTCTGCAAGCTTATTGATAGTTGCAGCGTCGTTTTTATAATCAAGATTGGTGGCAGCAAATACAGCCACAATCGGATTCTTTACTGTATCAATATATTTGGCTGTGTAGCTGCGGAAGTCACTATCGGCCTTCATCACATTGTGTTCATAAATTTTGCGGATGGAATCTTCTGTTTCTCCATCCACATTCAAGTTGTATTCGTTCATGGCGTTGCCGAATGCTTCACCATATTTTTTGGTATGGCTGATAAAGTCGCGCAGCTGATCTGAGGCAGGTGAGCCTTTCACTTTGTAAGTGAAGTTGCTGAATTCCGCTGTATCTGCAGTTACCTCAACAGTTCCTGTTTTTTCATCGAGCACTAAAAAAATTGCACGTTGCTCACCAATACGCAACTGGTAGAGTCCCTGGCTTTTAACATTAACCTCCAATTCAAACTTGCCCTTGGCATCTAGCACCGTGGTATCAATACCATTTCTGGATATGTAGGTAAGCTCCTCCAAAAATACTTTGGTTTCCTTAGGTACATTGGTCAATTGTCCCTTCACCGTCATGCCTTCCTTTGAAGTTGATTGGCAGGATAAAAATGCACCGGTGATGGTAAGCAGCAGTAAGAATTGTTTTTTCATCGTTTTTTATTTTGATTCAAGTTGTTCCAGTAATAATCTTTCTGCCATTTTAGAATCGGCAGTACCTTTTGAAAATTTCATTGCATCACCCATAAACAAACCCAGAACGCCCTTTTTACCCTTTTTGTATTCGTTGATCTTATCAGGATAATTATCAAGTGCCATTTGCACAAATTTTTTCATGATCTCTTCACCCGATTCCTGTAAAACGCCCAGTTCCTTCGCAAGCTGTTTGGGAGAACTGTTTTGACGGTGAATGAGTTCCGGGAAAATTTTCCGCGATGCCATCGTAAAACTAACTTTGTTTTCATCAATCAACCAAATCAGCGATGCGATGGATTCGGGTGACAGCGGGAATTCCTGCAGCAATACAGAATGCTCGTTTAAATAATTCCGTACCGGTCCTATTATCCAATTTGCTGCCGCTTTATAATTCTTTGTTTTTGAAACTACCGCGAAATAATAGTCGGTGGTTTCTTTTTCTTCCGTCAATATATTTGCATCGTAGACTGAGAGAGAATGGGCAGTCACCAATTCATGCTTTATTTGTTCAGGCAGCAGGTGCATATTTTTTTTTATGGCCTTAATCATTTCTTCGCTGATGAGTACTGGCGGTAAATCAGGTTCAGGGAAATTCTGGTAATCATTAGCCAGTTCCTTTGAACGAATGGAAATAGTGCTGCCCACAACTTCATCATAAGTGCGCGTGTCCTGTGAAATTGTTTCTCCGTCACCAATTTCTTTGATCTGCCCTTTTATTTCAAAGACAACGGCATGCCTGTCAGGTGAATCACCAAATGTGGTGCCATCAGAACACAAGAGCTTGCTGGCAGTCATTAACTGTGCATGCACTTCCAAACCTATTACTGCTTCATATTGGTTTTCTGACACCGTGTAAAAATTAAGGCGGCAAAGATAAGAAACAGCTACCGGAATGGTGTTAAGGTGCTGAAAGGGGTGCTTACCAAATTGTCGCTAAATGGAACCGTCATGCCGAATTTATTTCGGCATCTCCGCCAAATTGGGAGATCCCGAAATAAATTCGGGATGACGGCTATAATTTTCCTTTATTTCCAACCATCAATGCGACAATTTCGTATGCACCCGCTGAAAGGGACGCACGACAAATTCGAATTAATCAAAGGACAGTTACAATTAATTGCCCGGTATTGCACAGCGTCAATCATTCTGCTGGAAAGTAAGTTACAGATCGAACACCTGGCAGTCAATGAAAAGTTTTAAATAAGGTAAAATTTTAATTCCTCTTCCTGTTCACCGATCCTGAATCATGTCATCTGATCCTTATTTTTAATGGCAGTATATTTGTTTATTCTCCATTCTGATAATTTCATACATTTGGTATAACTAAAAACAAACCATCATGAGAAAATTTTTACTTCTGGCAATTACGGGATTGCCTTTTATGGCTTACTCCCAATCAACCATCATTGCCGACGACTTTGAAAGTTATACGTCGGGAGAGTTACTTGCAGCAAACTCCGCCCTGTGGACTACCTGGTCAGGAGGATTGGATGCTGAAGATGCTGTGGTGAGCAATGCACAATCCACATCAGGCAGTAATTCAATATATGTGGCAGGCGTATCAACCGGAGGACCAACTGACCTCTTTCTTCCTTTCCCTGAAGATTATACTTCAGGCGTTTATGATTTCAGTCTCAAAATTTACATTGTAAGTGGTAAAGGAGCGTATTTTAATATTCAGCAAAGCTCCGATCCAGGGGTGGGTTACATGCTGGACGTGTATTTCGATAACGCCGGTGGCGGATACATCGATGCCGGAGGTACTAATGCAGCTACTTTTACCTATACGCCCGACACATGGACGTCCGTGCTGGTAAGAGCTGATCTTAATGCAGATAAAGGAGCATTTTTTATTAATTCCTCTCCTATTCACACGTGGCAATGGTCGCTTGGCTCTGGCGGAGCAGGAACAGTGAATTCAATAGGCGGTGTTGATATTTACTCTTACGGTGCCAGTGGGGCGACACCTGAGTTTTATGTTGACGATGTGGTACTGATTAAAGTAGCTTCCCCAGCTATAATCACTGAAACATTCGAAAGCTATTTTGCAGACGAATTGCTTGCAGCAAATTCTGATCTTTGGACTACCTGGTCAGGTGGATTAGATGCTGAAGATGCTCCGGTAAGCAATTCCCAGGCTTTCTCAGGAATTAATTCATTGCACGTAACCGGCGTTTCTACTGGAGGACCTACTGATCTCATTCTTCCCTTTCCTGAGGATTATACTTCAGGTGTATATGATTTCAGCCTCAAAATGTATATCGTAAGTGGTAAAGGAGGTTATTTTAATATCCAACAAAGTTCCACACCCGGATTAGGCTGGAAGTGTTCAGTTTATTTTGATGATGCAGGTGGCGGAAATGTAGCTGGTGGTGGCACCACAGGAACATTTTCTTACACCCCTGATTCGTGGACGACGGTGTTCATAAAAGCAAACCTGAATGAAGATAAAGGAGAAGCTTATATCAATTCATCATTGGTGCATACCTGGCAATGGTCAATTGGTGAAAATGGTTTAGAAACAGTTAATTCAATGGGTGGAATCGATATTTTCTCTTTCGGTGCCAATAATGCCACTCCGGATTTTTATGTCGATGATGTACTGCTCACATCATCATTTGCCACGGGCATCACTTCATCCGTTTCAGAACCTGCAATATTCATTGCACCGAATCCTTCAGATGGCCAGTTTAGTGTGTCCATCAATGATCTTCGGGCAGGAAATTATCAATTGGAATTGATTGATATGCTGGGCCGGTTAATTCATAGCGAAAAATTGCAAACCTCCGGTTCATTCATTAAGAATTTTGACATGCCTCTTCCAGCCGGAGTTTATTATGTAAGGTTGATTGACGGTGTGAATGCTACAACGAAGAAAATTGTGGTGAACTAAAAATTTAGTGTGCATTATTAAAAACAGTTTCAGTTAATGCAATTTCGAAAAGACTGTCTCAAAAGTTCCTTTCACCGGGATGATTGAGACAGTCTTTTTTTATTTCTGAAGTATGTTTTACATGCTGAACCGCAATAACGAAACGCTTAATGAAAGTGTCGGAGTGCTCTGTTTGAAGATGGAAATGATATCCCTGGTACCAATACTGAGTTGCCATGCCTGTTCGGGAGTAAAACTGAAGGAAACTCCTAAGGGTATATCGAGGTTTGCAATTCCGCCACCCATAAAACCTGAAGTAATTTTCAAAGCCGGAACAGGAATGAAGCTAACCAAACCTACAAACATAGTTTGTTGAATGCTACCCGGATTTTTATTCAGTGGCTGAATCAAATCAACGCCAATC
>JBDSEW010000380.1:0-3591 GCA_039919825.1 Chitinophagales bacterium
AAGATCAGGGAAGGAATTGAATAAAGAATTGCGGAATTTGGATTTTCGATTGCGGATTTGCTTCGCAACCATAATTCCGAAGTAAAAAATGTGGAGCGGGGATTTATAATTGCGGAGTGATAAAGCATCGTGAACATTCCGAAATTTTCAATCCGAAATCCGAAATACAGCAATTGCGATTGATGGTTGACCCATTCCGCAATCGCCACTTCGCAATCCGAAATAAAAAATAATTCACAACCCGAAATAATAATGTCTGCATCACAAATCATCTTCTACCTTATCTCTGCCTTTATTCTTGGTGCGGCGCTGCTTGCAGTAACAACGCTTAAAATATTTCGCGCTGCCATCTGGCTGCTGTTTTCCCTGATTGGCATCGCTGCTTTATATTTCTGGATGGAAGTAGAGTTTATTGCAGCCGTTCAGATAATTGTGTATGTAGGAGGTATTGTGGTCCTGATAATTTTCTCCATCTTCCTCACGCAGCAGTCAGGTAGGGAGATGCTGAAGCCAACACTCACAAGAACCATTGCCTCCGCGATAGCAGTAATTGCTGGTTTCCTGCTTACTGCATTGCTCATTGATCAAAACGGGTTTCAGTCAACTGGTAATAAATTCGAATGGAGTGTTGGCATGATTGGTTCACAGATGCTTGATACGAAGAACCAGGGATATGCACTTCCATTTGAAGTAGTGAGTATTTTATTATTGGCGGCGATGGTGGGATGCATTGTGATCGCGATGAAGAGCAGGACATTGGACAAGGAATAATACGAAAACACTGAGTGCATGAAGAAACAGTAAAAGTAAATTTCAAAAGATGAGTGAAGTTCCGTTGAGTCACATTTTGTTTCTGAGCACAGCACTGTTCTTCATTGGCATGTATGGATTTTTTACCCGCCGTAACATGGTAACCATGCTGATGTCAATCGAACTTATTTTGAACAGTGTAAATATCAACTTCATCGCATTCAACAAATACCTGTATCCTGATAAACTCGACGGTATCTTCTTCACCATTTTCATTATCACTATTGCTGCTGCAGAAGCTGCTGTTGCCATTGCCATCATCATCAATCTTTACAGAAGTCACCAGTCCATTGACGTAGAAGATGCCGAGGAAATGAAGTACTAAATCATACTATGCCAGATAGTTTTTACATAGCCCTGATTCCTTTACTGCCACTCGCAAGCTTCGTTTTGCTTGGATTATTCGGCAGAAAATATTTCAGCACATCTTCCGGCCTCATCGGTACCATTTCTTTATTGGTTTCATCATTGATTTCACTTTCAGTTGCCTGGCAGTATTTTTTTGTCAATGGAAAAGTGAATGGCGTTTATCAAAAGATCATTGCGCTTGACTATACCTGGTTGCAGTTCTCACCGAACATTTCCATCAATATGGGACTACTGCTCGATCCCATTTCTGTAATGATGCTGGTGGTGGTCACTTTTGTTTCGCTGATGGTTCATATCTATAGCTTGGGATACATGAAAGGTGAGGAACGGTTTGCAACCTACTATGCATTTTTATCACTATTTACTTTTTCCATGCTTGGCTTGGTATTGTCATCCAATATTTTCCAGATCTACATTTTCTGGGAATTGGTGGGTGTTTCGTCGTACCTGCTCATCGGTTTTTATTTTGACCGACCTTCTGCGGTAGCAGCTTCAAAAAAAGCATTCATTGTTACACGCTTTGCGGATTTGGGATTTTTGATTGGTATTTTAATTCTTGCATTCTACTCTGAAACACTCGATTTCAATACACTTATTGCACGGCTCACCACTCCAACACCTCAATTAACGGGCATCATCACCGCTTCTTTCATGGGCATCTCAGCACTCACCTGGGGATTGGTGCTGGTGTTTATCGGTGGCGCAGGAAAGTCGGCCATGTTTCCACTACACATCTGGTTGCCCGATGCCATGGAAGGCCCAACACCGGTATCTGCGCTGATTCATGCTGCAACGATGGTGGTAGCCGGTGTATATTTAGTAGCGCGTTTATTTCCGGTGTTTGCCCTTTCTGATCCTGCGGCATTGGAGCTTGTGGCTTATGTTGGTGTATTCTCTGCACTGATCGCAGCTTTGATTGCATGTACACAAACCGATATTAAAAGAGTACTGGCTTATTCCACCATGTCGCAGATTGGTTACATGATGTTTGCGTTGGGCGTTTCTCAATATTATGGTGAAGATGGACAGGGTTTCATGGCATCTATGTTTCATCTTTTCACACATGCATTCTTCAAGTCGTTGCTATTTCTTGGCGCGGGAGCCGTGATTCACCTGGTGCACAGCAATGAAATGAAAGACATGGGTGGGCTTAGAAAATGGATGCCTGTTACTCATATTACTTTCCTTATCGCCTGTCTGGCGATCTCTGGTGTTCCTCCATTTGCAGGGTTCTTCAGCAAGGAAGAAATTCTGCATGCTGCCCATCATTCAAACATGCTTATTTACTGGACGGCATTGATTACTTCCGGTATCACTGCATTCTACATGTTTCGTCTTTACTTTTCAATTTTCTGGAATAAACCCGCCTCTGCTAAAGCTACGGCGGGTGAAGAGGGGCCGTTATCAATGAAAATCCCGCTGATCATTCTGGGTATTGGAACATTAATCGTTAGCTTCCTTCCATTTTCAAAATTCGTAACAGCAGATGGTGTTCCTTTTCACACGGAATCCGACCTGGGCTTTTCCATACTTCCGGTTCTGTTTGGCTTATCAGGAATAATGATTGCCTTATTACTCTATCAAAAACAAAATGACCGTGCAGAAAGAATTTCAAATATGCTCGGCGGATTTTACCAGGCAGCGCACCGGAAATTTTATATTGATGAAGTGTACCTTTTCATTACCAAAAAAATAATTTTCAACATGGTTGCCAAACCGGCTGCGTGGTTTGACAGGAATATTGTGGATGGGTTGATGAATCTCATTGCAGACATCACACAAAATATTTCGTCGATGATTAAAGGATTGCAGTCGGGAAAAGTACAGAATTATTCCATTTATTTTTTCGGAGGAACAATGATGATGGTTTTGATTTTTGTTTATTGGTGGAAATAAATTCACAGTGAAATACCACTTCTCAAAGCATGCTGCTGAACAAATGACAGATAGAGGTATTTCTAAAACAGCAGTTGAAGAAATACTTAAAAATCCCCTGGAAGTTGTTTTCACTGACAAAAACAGAATTTATCAGGGAATCCTTTCAGAAAAGAGCAAAAGCTACCTAATCCGTATATTCGTGAATGATACGGTTACTCCAAACATTGTGATCACTGTGTACAAAACTTCTGAAATAAAAAAATACTATGAAGGTGAAATACGATAAGGAAGTAGATATCCTCTATATTAAACTTAGCGATGATCCGATTGTGGAAAGCGATGAAACCAAACCAGGAATTATCTTTGATTATTCCGCGTCCCAAAGTATTATAGGAATAGAGATTTTGAATGCTTCTTCAAAAATGCCTTCTCCAATAAAGATTGAATATGAAGTGGCCTGAATCTTCTTACTTACATTTCGCTGATGATTAAAGGATTGCAGTCAGGAAAAGTACAGGGTTATGCCATTTATTT
>JBDSEW010000456.1:0-8320 GCA_039919825.1 Chitinophagales bacterium
ATTACGATACACCATTCAGTAATTAGCAAACAAAATTTAAATGCGGCTACCCCTTCTACTTAAGGCAAATCGTGATTTGTGATACGTGCATCGTGCATTGTTAATCTTATATTTAAGCCGTAATGAAGAAGCACCAATATGCAGTGATGTTGGCAGGAGGCATTGGCAGCCGCTTCTGGCCAGTGAGCAAGAGCCGTTTACCTAAGCAGTTCCTGGATATCCTTGGAACAGGGCACTCTATGATGCAGATGACCTATGAACGGTTGCTGCGGAGCTTTACGCCGGATAAAATATTTGTGATCACCAATGAATCCTACCGTGACATAGCGAAGAAACAACTTACGGGTCTTAAAGACGAAAATCTTTTGCTGGAACCTGCGCGAAAAAATACGGCACCCTGCATTGCATACGCCGGTCATAAGATCCTTTCGATTGATACCAACTCTTCGGTAATCATCACGCCCAGCGATCACATGATTCTTCGGGAAGAGCAATATGACAAAGCGGTGCAGAAAGCACTGAAAGTAGTTCAGAAGCGCGACATCATCGTAACACTTGGCATTCGTCCTACACGGCCCGACACAGGGTATGGTTATATTCAATACATGGAAGATGTGGAAGAAGATGGCGTGTTTAAGGTAAAAACATTTGTAGAGAAACCTCCGCTTGACATGGCTACCACTTTTTTTCGCAGTGGTGATTTTTTATGGAATGCGGGTATCTTTATTTCCAACGTTAGGACATTATTGAATGCATACCATCATTATTTGCCGGAAGTGAATGAAGTATTCAAAGAAATAAAAAAAGTGTATAACACACCCGGCGAAAAAGAATTTGTGGCAAAAGCATTTTCGATGTGTCCCAATGTGAGCATTGACACCGCCATCATGGAAAAGGCAAAAAATGTTTGCGTGATTCCTGCACAGTTTGGCTGGAGTGATCTCGGAACCTGGGCGTCTTTGTATGAACAGTACCATAAGGATTATTTGGGTAATGCCGTATCCGGAAAAAATGTGATGATCTACGATTCATCTAACTGCATGGTGATGGTGCCTGAAAAAAAGATGGTGGTGTTGCAGGGACTGGAAGATTATATTGTGGTGGATACAGAAGAAGTTTTACTCATTTGCCGTAAAGACCAGGAACAGGAGATCAAGCAGATGGTGGCGGATATTAAGCGGAATAAGGGAGATCGGTTTTTGTAGGGATGTGCCAATGATGTTGATGTGCGGATGGAAAAAAGTCACGAAAATGTTCCTTGAATATTAGTATTTATAAAGTGCTTCAAAATGAGTTGTAAAGTCAACGAATTTTTAATTGCGGTTGCTTACTACGTTCCTTCAATTCAAAAATCAGCATTCCTGCAACAACTATATATTCTAAAGCTACTAACCATAGCTTTTCCTCGTAGGGCACTGTTTGATATGTTGAATAGGTGAGAGCAATAAATAACGACCACACGATTGGATATTTATAACCGGTAATTACGGAACACAATACCAGTGTCGTGATGTACCAGGGATGCACCGTAGTGGAAAGCAAGAGGTAAAGGGTGAGCGACCATTGCAGCGCTTCAAAAAAGTGTTTCCACGAAATATTTTTTTCTCTTTCCACTAAAAAAATAATAGATATGAAAGTGATCATTGCCATCAAAGGGCCAGCCAGCCGAATGATATCATATCGCACGGTTTGAAATCCAATACACCTGATGAGATAATAGATGCTGGCATTGAATTCGAAGTGCTGAAAATACAATTGAATGCTGCTGCCCCACTGTACCAGCAGTTGTTGGTTGAGGAAAGGAATAAAAAGAACAATGAATGCGATACCTGTGACAAGAAAATAAAGGAGGCTGTGCTTCCACTTCAATCGTTTGATAAGAAAAGGGAGCAGTATGAGTGGGATCAATTTAGTTGCAACTGCTGCTGAAAAACTCAGCGCTGAAAAAAACAACAGGCGCTTAACAACAGGAGATTCCGGTTCCTGAAGCTTCTTTGAATTCTCCAATGCAATTATTGATGGCTGCTTCGGAGAAAAAAATGAGAAGGGTTCTTCAAGCTGTTTAATGTGGTGGGTCGATCGTATCAGTAAATATATTGCTATCACCAGGAAGAAGATCATGATGGCTTCCAGATGCAGGTTGCCGCTGAGTTCTGTTATAACCAATGGATTCAATGCATAGAGCAATACATTTCTTTTCGGGAGACTAAAGTGGAGGAGTATTTTTTGCAACAGGTAAATGGTTGCTATTTCTGAGGCAAGGCACAAAACGCGAATGATAATAACAGTGCCCAATAGATTTTCCGGAAATAGTTGTGCTGCTAATCCAAAGATGAATTGGCTGATGGGTGGGTAGACCGTGTAATATTCTGGTGAATTCATACCATGGTATAAATCAACCAGGTAATTAATTTGCTTGCCGGATTCCTGCATATACGCAGCGGGAATAATTGTATATGGATTTTCACCATTGGTCCACATGGTTCCGTCCCAGGCAAAACGAAAATAGTCGTCGGACAATGTTGGTACAGAAAATAGAAACAAGAGCCGGAACACTATTCCTGCGAGAATCAAAATGCTTAAATCCGATTTTCTGTTTATCAAAAGACTGGCGCTTTCTGCACTGAGTCCCTCTACAGTTTTAAAACCGGGAATGTCCTGGCCCGTCTTTACATTTCTTTTTAATAGTTGAAGGTAAATGGCAAATAGCAACAGGTAACAGGATAAGTATTGCAGGAAATTTTCACGTGACAGCCAATAGCCAATAAAAAGATAACCAAGAAAGGCAAGCAACAGCATGCCCCATGTAAACAGGTTTACAGGCCTGAGGTGATGAACTGTATCGAAGTGTTTTTTTTTGAACAGCAAGCGGAAGTTTCTCCGAAGGTACTAATTGAGGGCATAAATGAAGAGTGAAAACATATCCTTCAACCCCAGACTGATGTCTTGAGTTGGACGATGAATTTTCATCCCCGTGCCATTCTGAATTTCCATTTCTGGGAGCGCGTGTTTGTTGCAATATCTTTTGAATGCGCAAACGAATAATAACACACGAAGCTGAAACCAAATGCAAGCAGCAAATGAAAGGGAAGTAATCCGAAGTCCTTCAAAATAAAGGCGATCATGATTCCTGATATAAAATATACTGCAAGCACGCCTTCTGCAATCGTCATCCGGCTAATATTTTTTTCCAGGTATTTATTTTGTTTCCAGCTTTTTTGCCCGTTCTGCACATTGAATTTAGGAGTGCGCAGGAAGGGGCTCTTCATTCCGAAATATCCCTGTAAAACAGCTATTGCATTGTGCAATGCAAGTCCCATGCTGACTGACAGAAACAATGGAAATACTAAAAGAAATCTCCCAAGATTATTCGGAAACTTTTTATCCTGCTGCGCCTGCGAAACATAATAAAAGATGCCAAGAATCAATAAGCTAATCAGGAAAAATGAAGCATAAAAAAACACATTCCTGAATTGCGGAAACGCCTCTTTGATGAACAGCATGGGAATACTGAGTAATGCTGTAATCAGGATAAAAATAAAAATGGTTGAATTCATCAAATGAAAAACTGCGTGCAACTTGGTGGAAAAACGCAATCCTCTTTTTCTCAAAACTGAACCGAGATTTTTGCGTACACATTCTGCCGCTCCTTTATTCCACCTGAACTGCTGATTCTTTAATGCATTCATAGCAACCGGTAATTCTGCCGGCGTTCCGATATCTTCTTTATATACAAATTTCCATCCACGTAACTGTGCACGGTAACTAAGGTCGAGGTCTTCGGTAAGTGTATCTGATTGCCATCCTCCAGCATCTTCGATGCATTTTTTCCGCCAGATACCTGCAGTGCCGTTGAAGTTGATGAAATGATTGGCTACATTTCTTCCGGTTTGTTCGAGGGTAAAATGTGCATCAAGCCCGAAAGCCTGTAGTCTGGTGATGATTGAATGATTCTTATTCAGGTGTTCCCAGCGCGTTTGCACCACACCCACTTCAGCATTCAAGAATTCAGGTAGTGTCTGTAACAAAAAATCAGGTTGCGGCACAAAGTCAGCATCAAAGATGGCGATGAATTTTCCTGTTGCACTTTCCAATCCATGTGCAAGGGCACCGGCTTTAAATCCTTTTCGTATTTCACGTTGGATATGCTGCACGTGAAACCCTGCTTCTTTTAATGCATACGTTTTCTTCCTGATAAGGTCTGAGGTTTCATCAGTGGAATCATCAAGCAGTTGCATCTGCAACCTGTCTTTTGGATAATGGAGTTGCGACACTGCTTCCATCAATCGTTCAACTACATACAATTCGTTGTAAACAGGAAGTTGCACGGTCACCAGCGGAAATGAATCCATCTCCGTGAGGGGAGAGGTAGGATTTTTTTTCAATGAACGCTTGTGCCGGAGGTAATTCAGCAGAAGACTGAGTTGAATGATGCTGTAGCAGAAAATAAAAAGCAATGAAACTGCATAAATGATCACCACTAATGTTGCCAATATTTCCATTTTTCTCAGAGATATTTAAAAATTGTGGTAATGATTTTATAGCCTGCCATCACTGATCCCTTTACTGTTCCGGAAACTTTTGAAATGCCGATTCGTTTCCGGTAGTTCACCGGCACTTCGGTGCAGACTAACTTTTTTTTGGCCGCTTTCAATTGCATCTCCACCGTCCAGCCATAATCCTTATCCCGCATGCCCAATGACATAAGCGAGTTCCATTTGATCGCGCGAAAAGGCCCAAGGTCAGTAAAGCGCACACCATAGAACATACGAAGTAACCTTGTTGCCAGCCAATTTCCAAAAACCTGTTGCGGCATCATCGCACCTTTTTCCTTATTGCCCAAAGCACGTGAGCCGATCACAAAATCAACATTGCTGGTCAAGATAGGATCAATCACTTTACTTATTTCTTCCGGGAAGTCAGCGTAATCGCCATCGATGAAAACGACTATTTCCGGCGGCACATCTTTTCTGCCGAGGTAATCCATTCCTTTCAGGCAGGCTGAACCATACCCCTGACGTATTTCGAGCAAAACTGTCGCACCTTCTTTTGCAGCATTTACACCTGTTTGATCGGAAGAGTTATTATTGACCACTACAATTTCCCGCACCAATTGTTTATCGATGCCGGCAATTACATTGCCAATGGAATGCTGCTCATTATAAGCAGGTATGATGACATCAACAATGGGGGCAGCGGTTTTCAAAAACGGGGCAAAGATAGTGCGGATGCAGGATATATGGCCAGGAACCGGTGAGCAGGATTTAAAATTCAAACCGCAAGACTTAAGACTTCTGCAAACTTGTCCAGCTAAACAAACATTTTAAAGTAGCCCAACCTCCGCACATGCCAAAAAACATGCCGTCACCTTTCGATGACGGCACGGCATTCAAACTACCCACGAAACGAATGCAAGTTCTTAAGCTCTTTTATACCAATCCATGTGGCTGCTTAAAAGTTTATTGTTACAACTCACCTTGCAGCTAAAGCAATCTTCTGCATGTATGCTATTTCTTTTCAAATTCCATAGCCGCAGAATTCATACAATAACGCAAGCCGGTAGGCTCTGGGCCATCATTGAAAACATGTCCAAGGTGGCCGCCGCAATTGCTGCACAATACTTCATCGCGAGACATTCCATGGGTATTGTCCTGTCCAACGGTTACGGCGGTTTTACTGATCGGTTGCCAGAAGCTGGGCCAGCCTGTTCCGGATTCAAATTTTGTTTCCGAGCTAAAGAGCACCTGGTGACAGGCTGCACAGTAGTAGGTGCCTTTCTCATGATTATCGTGATAGGCCCCCGTGAATGCTCTTTCTGTTCCTTTCTCACGAAGAATATTGTATTGTTCAGGTGTGAGCACCTTTTCCCATTCTGCGTCAGTTTTGGTAACGGGAAAAGAAACTTTTTCTGCCGGGACAGAACTGGTTTTATTTTGGGCACAGGCGCTGAACGTAAAAAATCCGGTAGCCATGAGCACAATGAGTGAATACTTCATGATGTTCTTGTGATTGTTTGAGTGAATCTACGTAACGACAGATGGGTAAGATTTGGTTCGGTTTTGGATTTTTTTGTTGGTAGAATTGTCGGATGGACGACAGTGTGGGAGAGGAGGCAGGAATCAGATGAGGGTTAACTTAACCCTTCAAACTCTCCCAACCCTCCCTACTTCCGAAACCTTTCCGATTTTACTTTTAGTTTTACCCACATGAACCACCTCGCCCATTTATACCTGTCGCAGCATTCTGAAAAAATGATGGTTGGAAATTTTATTGCAGATGGTGTAAAAGGAAAAAAATATACGGAATATGAAGCTGAAATATCAAGAGGTATAGTGATGCACCGCGCGATAGACACGTTTACAGATTCACATGAAATTGTCAGTCACAGCAAAAGTTTCTTCCGGGAAAAATATGGGTTGTATTCTTCTGTATTGATTGATTTGTTTTACGATCATTTTCTTGCTAAAAACTGGAAGCTGTATTCAGATTTGCCACTCCTCTTTTTTACGGAACACTCCTATCGTGTATTTGAAAAGTATTTTCATGCAATGCCATTGCGCTACCAGCAGATGTTCCCTTATATGCAAAAGGAAAACTGGTTGCTGAATTATGCGCAACTGGAAGGCATTCAGCGATCACTTACAGGTATGTCACGGAGAATTAAAAACAATCCCGGAATAGAACATTCGCTGCAGGAATTGCGGACCCACTACAACGAGATAGGAAATGACTTCAGGGTTTTCTTCCAGGAGTTGCAGGAAAGTATGCAAAGGCATTTCCCAATAGATAAATAAGGTATAAGCATGTGGTGAAACAGGCCCTGATTTGTCATTTTTTTATCCTATGCCTTTCTGTCGCTTCGAGGCAAGCGGTAAATTGTGTGATGAAAAGAACAAGCGATAGTTGTTGCTTAGCGTAAAAGAGATTATTTTTCCCTCACTCCATCACTATTCCATGTACCACTTACAACCAATACTCTTCATTATGTTCTTCCTGGTTACTGATCCTGTTCCTGCCGAGTTGACCAAACAAGAATTGAAGATCATTAAGTCTGTTGATGACAGGACACCAGAGGCTATTGCACTCCTGAAAAAGGCCGTGAACATCAACAGTGGCACCATGAATTTTGCCGGTGTTCGCCAGGTAGGTGAATTATTTATGGATGAATTGAAAAAGATTGGTTTTGAAACACGATGGTCACCCGGAGCGCCATTTAACAGGGCAGGACATTTAATTGCTGTGCACAAAGGAAAAGGAACGGGAAAAAAATTCCTGCTCATCGGTCATCTCGATACGGTATTTGATCCGGAGAGTAAATTTCAAACGTGGACCATGCTGAACGATTCCATCATACAGGGTCCCGGAGTTTCCGACATGAAAGGAGGCGATGTGATCATGATCCTCGCCATGCAGGCATTGAAGGATGCAGGATTGCTCGAGGATATAACAGTAGAAATTGTGATGGTGGGTGATGAAGAGCTGAGTGGAGACCCTATTGCACTTTCAAAAAAAGACATCAGGGACGCAGCCCTCAGAGCCGACATTGCTTTGGGCTTTGAAGATGGTGATGGCCTTGCGAACCACGCACTGATCTCCAGAAGAGGTTCCTCCGACTGGACACTGACGGTGAAAGGCACTGCAGCGCATTCTTCACAAATATTTACCGACGGTGTAGGCAGTGGCGCTATTTATGAAGCAGCCCGCATTCTGCATTCATTTTACGAATCGTTAAGCAGGGAAGAAAATTTAACCTTTAGTCCGGGAGTGATTGCAGGTGGTGGAGAAGTCTCCTTTAATGCAGCCACCAACAGCGTGACTGCTGAAGGGAAAAATAATATTGTGGCAAGTGAGGTGATTGTGAAAGGAGATTTGCGGGCGGTGTCGCAAGATCAGTTGCAGAAAGCCAGGCAAATAATGGCTGACATCGTACAGCAAAATTATCCACACACTTCTGCCACTATAGATTTTGGCGATGATGGCTATCCACCGATGACCTTAACGGAAGGAAATAAAAAGCTGCTCGCTATATACAGCAAGGCAAGTGTTGACCTGGGTTTTGGTGTTGTAACAGCTGTTCCTCCGCGCAATGCCGGTGCTGCTGATATTTCTTTTGCGGCTGATGCTGTGGAAATGGCCATTGATGCATTGGGCATTACAGGGGCTGACGGACATACAGATCATGAAACAGCAAATCTCGATTATTTATCAATTGATGCGAAGCGGGTGGCAGTGTTGATGGCGAGGTTGGGGAGATGAATGTATGGCGGTCATGCTGAATTTATTTTAGCATCTCACTATTTTAAGAACAGATCCTGCCCAC
>JBDSEW010000037.1:0-13478 GCA_039919825.1 Chitinophagales bacterium
CAAAAATGGATGGCTGGTCAATTCACGACATTACTTCAGGTGTTAAACACCGAAAAGAATTTTTATACGAATTCTATAACAAAGAGGAATGTACACCAACGATTCATCCTGTGGAATTTGTTTACCACGTAACAGGTGTTCACCTTTTAAAAGTCCGTTATCGCTGGTAAACATGATGAGCGTGCTGTCGAGCTTACCCTGGTTTTCAAGTTTTGTCAATATTGATCCCACACTCCAGTCTACACCTGCAAGCAATTGATAATATTTAAGCCACTCATAAGCTAACGTATCAGTATTATTAATAAAACTGTGACACTCATAAAGGTAGCTGGGGAATGATTCAGTATATGGATAGAAATCTTCCGGAAAGGGCATGGTTTCCGTAAGATACAGCGTGGTATCGTCAGGCCGGGGATCCAAAGGAACATGGGGTGCTTTGTGAAACAGGAAAAGACAAAAAGGTTGATCGTCAGGTACAGAACTTAAAAAATCCTTTGCTCCATTTGTAAACACAGTGGTTTTGTGACCAGGAATAAAGTTAGGGCCTGTGGGTGTATCGTATGGCACATTGTTGTATGGATCACTTGCTGATTGCAACCAGTAATCATATCCTGCTATTGGCCATTTATCAAAACCATATTTGCCAACCAATCCTGTATAGTAACCTGAATCATGTAAGATTTCCGCAACAGTTGGCAGAAGAAGGGTGTCAATAACTGCATTTCCAACCACACCATGATGATGGGGATAGGTGCCGGTAACTATAGAGGCACGGCTCGGGGAGCAGAGTGACAATGCCGGAAAACAATATTTAAAATTTGCACCTTCATTTGCAATGCTGTTGATATTCGGTGATTGAAAAAATGCAGGTCCGCCATTTACTGTATAGTTATCATAACGACCATCATCCACCATAATCACTAAAAGGTTGGGCCTGCCAATAGTCAGCAATTTTTCCGTCGCCGACCATGTTTCAATGCCCTCCACAACATTGGTTTTTACCTCATATTCATAGTGGGTTTTAGGTCTCAGGTTTGAAAGTTTACAAGCGGGAGCTGATCCTGTATAAACTGTAATCCAGTCTGTAGTTTCTGCTTTGCGATAACGTATGGCCTCATTGTTATCATTGCAACCCTGCCATGTTACCTGGACGGATGAAGGTCCTATTTCAGCAACCTGTGAAAAGCTCTGTCCAAACGATGAAGTTGCTATAGTGGAAAAGAGGAAGATAAATAACGGTAGAGTGTAATGAGCTAATTTCATGTGCAAGGAAAATAATGTGAAAATTAAGGAGGCAAAAGTAGAAATTTAAAAACTAATGAAATGAATGGAACTTTTGAAAGGGTGTACGACAAATCTAAATTGTGAGCAACGCGACTCCAACCGAGAAGTAAAGTTTATTTAGCGCCAAAACGCCAAGGTGCTAAGAAGGTTATGGAGGGTCAACAGTGTTTTTGTTTTTTTTTGGCGCCTTAGTGTCTTGGCGCTTATTTTATTTTACGGTCAAGAATCCTTTTGAAAGGGTTGCAGCAGATTATGGTATCGCGCTGGTATCGCGCTACGGTAAGTAAGTTAAGAGGCACTGATAATTGATTGTGGAAAAAATGAGAACCCATGCTATTGCGTTTCACATAACTTTGAACTGGAATCTTCTATTCATTTTTCTTCCATGTCCAATAAAAATAAATACCTGAAGGGAGTGGTTTTTTCCACCAATCCTGATTTTCAATATCAGTCAGAAGAATCCACTTCTCAGACTTTACCAGGAAAACAACAGCAACTCCGGGTAAGAATTGAGAAAAATCACCGGGGTGGAAAAACGGTTACTGTAGTGGATGGATTTATTGGTTCGGTGAAGGACCTGGAAGCGTTAGCCCAGGTATTGAAAAAAAAATGCGGCGTGGGTGGCGGTGCAAAGGATGGTTTGATATTGATCCAGGGAGAACAGAAGGAGCGAATAGTCAGTATGCTGACAGCATTGGGATACAAGGCAAAGTGAAGTTCAGGAGATGGCCATAAAAAGTAATGTCGCATAAAAAAGATATGAAATGAGACTGCATGCAGCAATCATCTTATAGCGTAAAAGTTAATAGTTAGCCAGTCGTGCGCCTTTAAAGGGCACCATGGTTTGAAAATCAGAACAGATATGCCGGATTTTTGCCATTTACATTGTCACACGCAGTATTCCCTCCTCGATGGGGCGGCCGATATTTCTTCCCTTGTTGAAAAGGCAGTGAAAGAGGAAATGAAGGCCATTGCGATCACCGATCATGGTAACATGTTTGGCGTGTTCCAGTTTGTGAAAGAGGCACACAAGAAAAATATTTTACCCATAGTTGGCTGTGAGTTTTATGTGGTTCCCGATCGGTTTAAAAAAGAATTGATAGCTGGATTCGGTAACGATGAAGATGGAACCCGTGGTAAAAAGGCCTTTCACCAGGTCTTGCTTGCAAAAAATGAAACAGGTTATAAAAACCTGATGAAGCTCTGTTCACTGGGATTTATTGACGGGTATTACTACAATCCCCGTATTGACTTTGAACTGATCAGGCAACACAGCGAAGGTGTGATTGCTACCAGTTGTTGTCTGGCTGGGATTATTCCACAGCATATCCTTTACAAATCCGAGGCAGAAGCTGAAAAGATTCTTAAAGAATGGCTTGATGTTTTTGGGGAAGACTATTATATAGAATTGCAACGCCATGGAATTCCGGAACAGGATAAAGTAAACCAGGTGTTGGTGCGCTTTGCAAGAAAATACAATGTGAAAGTAATCGCTACCAACGACTCTCACTATGTGAACCAGGAAGATTCTGAAGCGCAGGACATTCTTTTATGCCTTCAAACCAACAAGGCTTTTGATGATCCGGGAAGGATGCGGTTTTCTAATAACCAGTTTTTCTTCAAAACGAAGGCACAGATGGAAGAGCGGTTTATCGATATTCCTGAAGCACTGGATAATACCATGGAGGTTGTTTCAAAAATCGAAAACCTCGATCTGAAGAAAAAGATATTGCTGCCCTTTTTTCCATTGCCGCAAGGGTACACTTCCAACCAACAATACCTGGAACACCTTACCTGGCAAGGTGCGAAACACCGGTATGATGTCATTTCTGACACCGTCCGTGAAAGACTGCAATACGAGCTCGGCATTATTGAAAAAACAGGTTTCTCAGGCTATTTTCTTATTGTTCAGGATTTCATTAATGAGGCAAAGAATCTGGGTGTTTGGGTAGGTCCCGGACGCGGGTCAGCTGCCGGTTCGGCTGTTGCCTATTGTATTGGTATCACGAACGTAGATCCATTACAATATAACCTGCTTTTTGAACGGTTCCTGAATCCGGAACGTGTTTCTATGCCAGATATGGACATTGATTTTGACGATGTGGGCCGCCAGCGGGTCATTGATTACGTAGTGCAAAAATACGGGCAAAACCAGGTCGCGCAGATCATCACCTTCGGTACCATGGGCCCCAAAACCGGCATTCGTGACGTAGCAAGGGTGCTAGGTCTGCCATTGGCGGAATCCAACAGAATTGCGAAGCTAATCCCTGAAATGCCCGGCATGACCTTCGATCGTGCCTATAGCGAAGTAAAAGAACTTGCCGCACTTCGCAACAGCCCGGATGCACTAATTAAAAAAACCATTCGTATAGCGGAAACGCTGGAAGGTTGTACAAGACATCACGGAATTCATGCTGCAGGTGTCATTATTGCTCCCAGCGACATTCGTGATCACATACCGGTGATTTCTCCCAAAGATTCTACTTTGCTGGTCACACAGTATGAAGGAAAACTGATCGAAGATGCTGGGCTTTTGAAGATGGATTTTTTAGGATTGAAAACCCTTTCGATCCTGAAAGATACACTTGCCGACATTGAAAAGAACCATTCTATTCAGATTGACCTCGATAAGATTCCCTATGATGATATTAAGACCTTTGAGCTTTTTCAACGTGGCGACACTGTGGGCATTTTTCAGTTTGAATCGCCCGGGATGCGCAAATATTTGAGGGAACTTAAACCGACCCACATTGAGGACCTGATTGCAATGAATGCATTGTACAGGCCGGGACCAATGAATTACATTCCCGATTATATCGACAGGAAGCATGGACGCAAAAAAGTCTTGTATCCTCATCCTCTGTTGGAGGAAGTGTTGAAACCAACCAATGGTATCATGGTTTACCAGGAACAGATCATGCAGGCTGCACAGATCATGGCCGGATTTACACTGGGTGCTGCAGATTTGCTAAGGCGGGCGATGGGTAAAAAAAATATGCAGGAAATGCAGAAGCAGCGCGCCATTTTCGTGGAAGGAGCAAAGAAAAAAGGTATTGAGGGAAAGGCTGCAGAAGAAGTATTTACCATCATGGAAAAATTTGCGGAGTACGGATTTAACCGCTCGCATTCAGCAGGATATGCCATCATTGCCTATCAAACTGCCTACCTGAAGGCTAACTATCCGCCGGAATTTATGGCTGCTACACTTTCCAACTACATGGGTTCTACAGAAGATACCCAGTATTATCTGAATGAAACAAAGCGCTTCCATATTGTAACATTGGGTCCCGATATCAATGAAAGCGAATTGAAATTTACAGCTAATAAAAATGGAGAGATCCGTTTTTCACTTTCTGCTATTAAAGGCGTTGGTGAGGCCGCAGTTATGGCAATTGTTGCTGAGCGGGATAAGAACGGACCCTATAAAAACCTGTTCGATCTTACAAAACGGGTCAGTTCACGCTCCTTGAACAAAAAGGCAGCGGAAAGCCTGGCAGCAGCGGGAGCTTTTGATTGCTTTGAAGGAATACACAGAGCACAGTATTTTGCTGTTCTTCCAGGAGAAAACATATCGGCGATTGAAAAATCGATCAAAAATGCAGCGGCTGACCAGGCAAGGGCCAATGTGAAAATGCAGACACTCTTTGGAGAGGCTGTGCATGAAGAAATGAGAAATCCCACACTTCCGCAGGCCGAGCAGTGGCCGGGCCTGGTGAAACTCAAACGTGAGAAGGAAGTCACCGGAGTTTATTTATCCGGTCATCCTCTGGAAGATTATAAGCTGGAGATGAATAACTTTTGCACCAGCTCTGTAGCTGATCTGGAGAACTATAAAAATCAGGATGCAGCTATAGCCGGCATTATCACTACAGTTGAGCACCGGGTAAGCAAAAATGGAAAACCATTCAGCACTTTCAGTATCGAAGATTTTACTGGCACAACTGAGCTTGTTTTGTTCGGGGAAGATTATCTGAAAATGAAACACTTTCTTGCGGAAGGAACCATGTTATTTGTAAAAGGAAAGTACCAGCTCCGGTTCAATTCTGATGATCGGTATGAACTTAAAATTTCATCCATTCAATTGTTGCAGGATATCAGGGAACGGCTTACAAAACGGGTTACACTTAATATTTCCCTGAATGACGTAAATGATGCGCTGATTCTCAAAATTGAAGACTTGCTTGCGAAGCACAAGGGAAATTTTCCGGTGGCCATTCAGATCAATGATATTTCTGATAACTTTTCACTCAACTTTAATGCACAAAAGGCAGCAGTAAACCTGAGTGAGGAATTTATGCAGGTTGTTGGCGAATTTCCTGAAGTAGAACTCAAGTTGAATTAGAAGGTGATTAATATTACTATGCCACCATCAGTAGCTGAAAGAAAAAATGGTAGGTTCACGGGTCCAAATATCATTTTTGTGAAGAAAACAACACCAAAGAAAAAAATACCGGGAAATAAAACTGCAATAGCCTCTTCAAAAAGTAAAATCATAAAAAAGAAAACTGCTGAAAAACCACAGGAGGTTTCACCCTTTCAACCTGATCTTTTAAAGCGCGACCTCGTCCGGCAGACAATCATTACTATATTGTGGAAAAAGGAAGAAGTAACTCATGTTATGCTGGTAAGTGAACTTAACAAGGAAATTGGTCATCACTTTGACGGAGACATTGATCAATACGCTGAAAAAGTAAAGAGTGACCTGATTTTGTGGAAATTAATGGAGGAAACTCCCGGAAGGAAACCGGTACATTACCGGTTGTCACAAAAGCTTGATAAAAAGGAGGACGATGAGTAGGAGTTATCATATGAACAGGTTGTCAACAAATAGCCAGCTGTTCACTCCTTTCACTACTTAAAACTTAATTTTACGCGCTCCTCATCACAGGAACTTTTAAAAATCTTCCTTGTTAGAGCTGCTGATTGATTTAAAAAACTTAAAAAAATCTAAAATGGCATTACAATTAACAGATTCCAACTTCAAAGAAACCGTATTGGACGGTAACCAGGTTGCACTTGTTGACTTTTGGGCAGAATGGTGCGGACCTTGCCGGATGATAGGCCCGGTAGTGGAAGAATTATCCCATGAATATGAAGGTAAGGTGGTGATTGGTAAAGTAAACGTTGACGATAACCCGGAAACTGCTACTCAATATGGGATCCGGAGCATCCCTACCATTCTTTTCTTCAAAAACGGTCAGTTGGTAGACAAGCAGGTAGGCGTAGTTCCAAAATCGGTGCTTGAATCGAAATTGAAATCGCACATGGCATAAATTTTTGAAAAGATCAATAAAAGGCCCCTTTCTCTTTCAAAAGAGGAAGGGGCTAGTTTTTTAGACTCCTTGCGGTTTACATTTTAAGAATTTTAGCGGTTGCGGCCGTATGCATTCCTGTTAAGCGTAGTAAATAGGTTCCTGCAGGAATTTCATCAAGGTTAATGGTGATTATTTGCTCCCCATCGGCATAGTGTATATTTTGCCAAATGACCGTTCCAAATGTATTGAAAAGGGTAATGGTTATTTCTTCAGGAAGTGATAGAAGATATTTTACTTTAATAGAATTACTAAATGGATTGGGGCTGGTTTCCAATTCAATTGCACCACTCTGTGGTTCAAATATGAAAACCGGAAAATTAAAATTGGTTGTTACAGTATTCGTAATAATTGGCGCCACAGCATTGCTGAATTGAATAATGCTTTTATTAAGAATTTTAGCACCTGCGGTCAAAGTTGTTAAAGGTTTCGCTTTGAATTTTACAAACCCGCGACTTCCCAGTGGGTCATTTGTGTTGTAGGTCAGCTTGATATCATCAAAATCCCAGTGTAGTACCAAAGGATGGGCACTATATTCTTCAACATTCGTAATTGATAAAACTCCCTCATGGCTGGAAGCAAGCATAACAAAAGAAGCAGTATTCAAATTTGCACTCAATGTATCGTACACATCTAAGTTTTGGGAATTAACAGTTCCATTATTCTGGAAGTAGAT
Source organism: Chitinophagales bacterium (assembly GCA_039919825.1). GTDB lineage: Bacteria > Bacteroidota > Bacteroidia > Chitinophagales > UBA10324 > JACCZZ01. Next base: position 7,273 of record JBDSEW010000037.1, read on the forward strand.
GGTGTATTCAATTTCTTCATCACCATCTTCAAGTTCGGGCGGGGCAATATTGGTGCGGTTGGCGATCTTATAATTGGAACTGGCCGTTGCTGTCACCAAAATAGAATCAGAAATGGAATTGTCGTTCAAATAAATATCTGTTGCTCCGCTGACGGTTCCCAAAGCAGAATACGTAAGTATTTCACCTGCTAAAACAGTTGAAGGAATATCAAACTTTGCCGTAATGGTTTGTGTAGTAAATGGTTGAAGTTCCGAGATAGTCCAGGTAATCACAGTGCCGTTTATCAGAAACGGTGGAACATCGGCAGAAATAAATGCAATTTTATCGTCGAATTGAAATTGGACAGAACCATTAATCGGAGTCGGTCCCTTATTGGTATACGTTATAAAATAATTTGATTTAATACCGGGAACTGCTTGCCCGGGAGTAATACTGATTCCAAGATCAAAAATATCGACGGAAGGATGAATGCCAAAATCGGCACCGTTTATTACCTGTCCTGAGGTGTCATTAAAAGTAAATGAATAGGGAGAAGTTGGCTTTACAGTATAATTTCCGGGAGGAGGGGTAACGCTATAAGAATATGTTCCGCCAAAACCCGCATTCACACTGTATGCACCTGATTGATCAGCATAACCCGCCCAGTTTTCTGCATTCGCTTTCACGGCTATGCCAGGAAATGGAATATCATCTGCATCCTTAATTCCATCTCCATTATAATCTACGAAGACAATTCCATTTACCACTGGGTATTGTGCACAATTATTAGGCTGGCCATTTACACAAAGCGGAAATGGTGTAAACTGCTGAAAGATGTCAGGAAGATTCGGAAGACAGGTGATATTGGTAGCATCAACGCCCAGCACCTGGATGTTGTAAGGAAGTTCAGGCAGGCAGGCCAATGGATTTCCACTGACCTCCAGCGTAGTGAGGGATGGAGGTAATGCCGGTAATGTAAGCAACTGGTTTTGCTCGCAGTATAATTTCTTGAGAGACAATGGTAATTCCGGAAGCTGGGATAAATTATTAAGATTGGTGTGAATGGAGGTAAGATGTGAAGGCAATGGAGGAAGTGAACTAAGATGGTTGTCGTTGCACGTAAGATTATCCAGGTTGTTAGAGAGTGGAGGTAGTGCTGTCAACACATTATCTGAACAAAACAGTGATTGAAGTGAGTTGGGTAATGAAGGCAAGGAAGAAAGCAGGTTGTTTTCACATTTCAATTGCTGCAGGTTTGGGGGAAGAACGCCGGTAAAAGAAGTGATTTCGTTATCACTGCAATAGAGTGATTCCAGTGAGTTGGGCAATTGAGGAATTACCACAATGGCATTGTTATCACAACTAAAATTCTGCAAGCTGGTAAATCCTTCAATACCGGAAATATCAATGATGTTATTTCCATCCACATCTAAATCAGTAAGTGTCATAGCTTCAGCGGTCAGGCAGCCGTCAACACCAATACAGTTTGAACATTCGGAAATAATAGCTTGCTTAAAATTTTCGTCTGGAATACACTGGGTGTAACCATTTTTCATAAATAAAGCGGCCATTAAAATTAGAGAGAGTAGTTGTTTTTTCATTTTCACAATTTAAGTGGAACTCAAAGTTTCCTACACGGAGGAGTTGTCTTTTTAAAAATACAGTGATTGAGATGTTTAGGCAAAGATAAGGTTAAAAAAGAGTTGTGTTGTGAACAAATTCAGCAGGGTTAAATCATAAAATGTATTACAACGCCATTCGGTCAGGGATTTTAATGATGATCTTCACTGTCAGGTATCCAAGAAACAAAAACATACCATATTGGAGGGTCATTACAATCATTTCAGTACGCAACATCCGATCAGAAAAGTGCTGAAAAATATCGTAGTAAACGCGCACGGGATTACCTACAACGTCCCATGAATTCAACCTGACATACCGGCCAATATAAATGCCTAGGCTTCCTGTAAGAATGGTAATGATCGCAAAACACCATCCAATAATCCGGTTAGTTCTTTTTCGCACTAAATTCTGTACTTCAATTAATGATAAAAAGCCAAGCATTAATCCTGCCCAGGCAAATGAGAGTATGAGTCCAAGATCAAACCAGAGGGGAATATTTTGTTTTTCCTTCAGGTGCAGGAGGTCAGTCAGCATGTATGGAGAATTTGGCCAAAACAAAAACCAGATAACAAACAACAGGTAAATGATAAATTTTGAACGGATTACATGAAATGAAACCGGTAGATAGAGGCCGAGTAAATAAGGTATCCAGGCGAGAAAAAGGTTCCATATAAAATACAGGTAATTATTGTGTCCGCTCAGGAAAACACGAACCACCTCAAGACCTGTGGCAAAAGCTGAAGAAATAATCAGCAACAGCGTGATTTCCCACCTGTTTTCCAAATATTTTCCTTTCAAAATACTCATCGCTGTTAATTTGGTTTGGTGATGTGAAAGTGAGCAATTACTTTCGGTGAGTTTAAAAAAAATACAACCGTGAAAGATCAGTTTTAAAAATCCGTTGTAGGGCAATTTATGTTAAAAGATATTTCCTTATCGCACCTTAAACGGTATTTTATAAACATTTAAATCAAAACCGATTGGAACAATACAAGGATTTAATTGGTGAAGTTGGCAAAATTCAAAACCTGGAGTTGCTCGCCAAACAGGTGGTGGAAGGATTCCTGATAGGACTGCATAAAAGCCCTTTTCATGGATTTTCCGTTGAGTTTGCGGAGCACAGGTTGTATAACCCTGGAGAGTCAACGCGCCACATTGATTGGAAAGTGATGGCACGTACAGACCGGGTGTATGTAAAAAAATTTGAAGAGGAAACCAACCTTCGCTGCCAATTGGTGCTGGATGCATCTTCCTCCATGTATTTTCCGGAAGCAAAAGAATCACATAGCGGACTGCGCAAGATTGATTTTTCCTGCGTGGCAGCAGCATCGGTCATGCATTTGTTAAAGAAGCAACGGGATGCTTTCGGACTCACCATTTTCTCTGATAAGGTTGAACAGCACAGCGGCGTAAAATCAAGTTCTGTACATAATAAATTGTTGCTTGGCCATCTTCAGCATGTGATGGAACGTGCACCAGGTAAAAAGAAAACTGCCGCTGCAACCTGCCTTCATGAAGTGGCAGAAAAGCTACATCGCCGTTCGATGGTTGTTATCTTCAGTGACATGTTTGAGAACATTATGGCCGGCAGCGATGAATACCAGGAAGTATTCTCGGCGCTACAGCACCTGAAACACAACAAGCACGAGGTGATTTTATTTCATGTGCTCGATAAGTCAAAGGAGATGTTATTTGATTTTGTCAACAGGCCCTATCGTTTTATTGACCTTGAAACCGGTGAGCAACTGAAGCTTACCCCCAACCAGGTAAAGGAGAGTTACATGAATCACATGCAGGAGTTCTATCAGCAACTAAAGTTGCGTTGTGGTCAATTTAAGATTGATCTCGTGGAAACGGATGTAAACCAGGGATTTCGCCCTGTGCTGTTGCCTTATTTGATGAAGCGGGAAAAATTCAATTGAGCAAACAGGTAACAATTTGCACTTGGCAATTCGCAGTTAGCCATTGGCGTAGTGGTGCCGACTTGGGAATTTCTTCGGTTTCCCCTCAAACATTTAGCAATTTTCCCATTTAACAATTTTCCTAACCTCAATGATTTCCTTCCCCAATTGCAAGATCAATCTCGGGCTTCGGATTCTGAACCGCAGAGCAGACGGTTATCACAATCTTATTTCAGTTTTCTATCCGGTGCAATGGTGTGATGCACTGGAGTTTATTGAATCAGCTGTTTTTAGTTTTGAGTCAGGGGGCTTGAAAATTGATGGTTCGGCAGAAGATAATCTATGTGCGAAGGCTTACCGGCTATTGCAAAAATTGTATGCACTTCCCCCGGTTATGATAGCCCTCCTGAAAAATATTCCGATGGGTGCAGGATTAGGTGGTGGCTCAGCTGATGGCGCATTTATGCTAAAAATGCTGAGTGAATATTTTAAGTTGAACCTTTCCGGCGTTGAACTAAAATCACATGCACTTCAGCTCGGAAGCGATTGCCCTTTCTTTCTGGAAAACAAACCGAAACTCGTTACCGGAAAAGGAGAACTTCTTGAAACCATTGCAATTGACCTTTCTGCCTTCCATGCAGTGATTATTTACCCTGAAATTGCAATCAATACTGCATCGGCTTTTCGTGAATATGCGAAAGCCGCGAACAAAATAGCGCCGGATGCTTTGGTCAATTTCAGGGAAGTACTTAAACTTCCAATACTTCAGTGGAAGGATTTTCTTTTAAACGACTTTGAACCGGTAGTGGTGAAACAATATCCTGAAATAGGCAGGATTAAAAAACAACTTTATGATGCAGGAGCACTCTATGCTTCCATGAGTGGCAGTGGTTCTGCAGTCTATGGAATTTTTCAGGATAAACCGGATCCGGTTTCAATAGTTAAGAATGGTCGCACCTATACAGGTAAATTTTAAGGATATTCATTCTGCAATTCATCCCAGATTTGGCAATATTGCCGTGAAAGAATTTTCTTAAACACGTTTCTGATGTCCATTCAATCCATTAGAGGCAATGCACTTAAGCAATTGCGAAAAGCTTTTCAACTTTCGATCGATGCTAACAAAAAAGATACCAGCGACTTTGCATCGCTGGCTGGTGAACAACACCTGATCAGCCGTAGAAAATTTATCCTCGATGTTTCAAAAACAGCAACTCTTATAGGAGCAGTAGGATTGTATGAAGCCTGTAAAACGGTTAATAAAAAAACTCAACCTGTTATTGCAATTGTCGGTGGTGGTATTGCTGGTTTGCATGCTGCATACATTTTAAAGAATGTGGGATTTATTGCACAGGTATATGAAGGTAGTCCGCGCGTTGGCGGACGCATTATGTCAGTGGATGGAATGATGGGTGATGGCTTGTGGACGGAAATGGGCGGCGAGTTTATTGACAGCACGCATACCGATATGCTGAATCTTGCATCAAAATTCAACCTTCCATTTATTGACCGCAAAGCATCGAGTGAATTGGGACTGGATGAATTTGCCTGTTTCTTCAAGGGCAAACGCTATGTGATGTCGGATGTGGTAAAAGCTATTCAACCGGTGGCTGCACAAATTCAGGCCGATATAGATTCCCTTTCTGAAATCATTTCATTCGATAAATACAATGCTTCGGATTTAGCGCTGGATAACATTTCCATTTCCGGTTATACAGAAAAGCTTGGGCTCACTGGCTGGTTCAAAGAGTTTATCAATACCAGTTATACCGCAGAATATGGAATGGAAGCAGCAGAACAGTCTGCGATAAACTTCCTTTCTATCTTTGATCCAGGAAATGGAAAAGATACACAGCTCTATGGCGATAGTGATGAACGATATTCAGTAACTGGGGGCAACTTAAAAATTTGTACAGCACTTGCTGCTGAATTAAATGAAGAAATCAGGGAAGAATATTTCCTGACGGCAATTGCTCAACAAAATGACAAACGGTACCGGCTCACTTTTAAAATTGGCGGCAAGGGTGAAATTGACACCGTTGCGGATATTGTGTTACTCACTATTCCATTCACCACACTGCGTGATGTTGACATCAAGGTTTCATTACCTGATTGGAAAATGAACACAATCAAAAATGTGGGCTATGGAACCAACTCTAAGCTCTTTATTGGCGTGAATGAAAGAGTATGGCGGCAACAGGGCTATGCCGGCTATGCTTTTTCTGACAATGGAATGATGAATGGATATGACCATACCCAAATGCAAAACAGTAACCAGGGAAAGGGGGGTTATACCATTTTTCTAGGAGGAAAAGCCGGACTAGAATGTGGCAACATTTCACTCGAAGACTTACAAAAGCAATACGTACCCGCATTAGACGGAGTTTTCCCGGGTGTTGCAAATAAGTTCAATGGAAATTTTCAACGCTGGTACTGGCCGGGCTATGCTTTTTCGAAATGCAGTTATATGTCATACAAAGTTGGTCAGTACACCGCCATGTGTAACGCCCAGATCCGTACAATTGACAACCTTTATTTTGCAGGAGAACACTGTAGCTATGAATTCCAGGGCTTCATGAATGGCGGTGCGGAAACGGGACGTATTGCTGCAGAAACTATCATCGCAAAATTGAAAGTTTAATGGAGGCGATTCGAAGGAAGACAACCCTTCAAACTCTTCAAACTCTTCAAACTCTTCAAAC
>JBDSEW010000081.1:0-4484 GCA_039919825.1 Chitinophagales bacterium
CGGGTGGTCTGGTTGTCTTCGATTGTATAACCAGTACATTGATCCAGATAGAGACCATAAAAAAAATCTATACCTTGGTTATAAATCGTATTCCGTGTTATTTGCATGGGTTGCTTAACTGAGGCAAATTAACAAACGAAGTAAATCCGGCAGAAATATAACCTGTCTGAATTGATCCGCTATAAACCGGTTTAATGTCATATGGCCAATCCTGTCCTGAATAATTTTCATTAGTTGCTTCGAATCCTGCCGGTAATGAGGTTCCAGAAAATGTCGCATTCGTTTTATGGAAGCCTGGGAAATAGTAATCCTGCCACTGAACTTCAGGAGATTGTGCAAGTAAATTGGATGAAGCAATGATTGTGCAAACAATAAATGTAAGAAAGCAAATGGACAGACAATTCAGAAAAGAGTATAGTAAATACATATAATATAGGTTTAGAAGTGAATAACAAACTTAATGTAAAATTTCCTAAATAAAAATTTTATATAGACACTTAAATTGACAATAGTACATAAATGTGAAACACATCCTGTTTAGATCTTTTTATATTTTTAATAGAGCCTATACCTCACCTTTCGACGAATAATCCATTTTACGTCGAAATCAAGCTTTCCATTTACAACCATCCCGAAAAGCAAGGCGTCAATAGTTAATCAATTGAAAGCATTCTATAAACACTCCTTCATTCAATCATAAACTGTCTAGTGATCATTTCATTTTAATCAACCTTCTTATGAAAAACAAATTACTGCACGTCACCGGTTTTTTTATTTTCTGGCTGGCCTGCCATCAACTGTCCGCACAAACGCGAACAATTACCGGAACCGTGAAAGACATCCAGGGTGAACCGCTCATTGGCGTAACCGTACTCGTGAAAGGTACTACCACAGGCACCTACTCCGATGTGGATGGTGCTTATGCCTTGTTAGTACCACCCAATGCAGGTGTGCTGGAATTTAAGTACCTGGGTTTTAAGACGAAAGCAATTGACATAGGTGCTACCAACGTAGTAAACGTGAGCATGGAAGAAGATGTGATGGGATTAAATGAAGTGGTGATAACTGCACTGGGTATTCCTAAAGAGAAAAAGGCGCTCGGTTATTCAACACAATCTGTTAGTGGTGATGACATGAATAAATCAGGAAGCGGCAATGCACTCAGCGAATTAAATGGTAAGGTTTCCGGATTAACCATCATCAATAGTGCAGGTACGCCGGGAAGTGGTACTTACGTGAGATTGAGAGGTGTTACTTCCCTCACGGGAAATAATCAGCCACTGATTATTGTAGATGGAATACCGATCGATAACTCTGTGAATGTGTATGATCCAACCAATGCAGGGTTTCTTGCAACAGGAGCATCCGGAAATAATACAGGAGGTGTGTCTGCAGATAATCGTGGTACCGATATCAACCCGAATGATATTGAATCTATTACTGTACTTAAGGGACCTGCTGCAACAGCACTCTATGGTTTACAGGCAGCGAGCGGTGCGATTATAATTACCACTAAAAGGGGAGGTGGTGTAAAGAAAGGGACCAATGTGAGTTTTAACAGCTCATTTTCTGCAGATGTGGTGAACAAACTTCCTGAGTTGCAAACCACTTATGGGCAGGGATTGGACGGAACGTATTATGGACCCACTGCCGCTTCCGGAAATAAAAGATTCAGCTGGGGTCCGTCAATTGATACCTTGTTCTGGGACGGCATTTCAAATGGATACGACTCACATGGAAATATTGTTGGCGCGTCGGATCCTGCTGCAGCAACAAAAGTAGTTCCTTATGATCCGCTTGATTTTTTTGAAACAGGCAGCACATTCAATAATAATCTTGCACTGTCGGGAGGAAATGAAGTGTCCGGTTACCGCTTATCATTTGGCAATGTAAAACAAGAGGGTGTTGTTCCATTAACCAGTTCTTCAAAGACGACCATTTCCCTATCGGGACAAACCAATCTTCTTCCCAAATTAAAAACTTCAGCGGGAATAAACTACGTAGCATCAGGAAGTGATAAAGCGCAGAACGGGTCCAATATATCAGGAGTGATGCTTGGCTTGTTGCGCACCCCAGCAACTTTTGATAATACAAACGGATCCATAGATCCTGCCAATGATCCTTCTTCCTATGTTTTTGAAGATGGAACACAACGCAATTATCGTGGAGGGCCTGGCTATGACAATCCTTACTGGACCATCAACAGAAACCCTTTCCGCGAAGATGTTGACCGGACCTATGGATATTTCCAGGTAGACTACGCTACTTTGAGTTTTATGTCCATTACTTACAGGTTAGGAGGAGATATTTACCAGCAGCGTCATAAAAATGCATTTGATATTAATTCCAACCAGTTCAATACCGGCTTACTAATACTGGATAATTATCATTCACAGCAATTTAATTCTGATCTGATTGTCAACTTTCAAAAAAGTTTTACCAAAGACCTGAACGGTTCACTGATGCTGGGGCATAATTATTTTACTGCAGCAACCTCCCAGCAGTTTACACAGGGAACAGGATTTTCTTTACCTACTTTCTTTGATATGTCGAATGCGACTTCCTATTTCTCAGCAGAGCTGAATACAAAAAAGCGCACGATGGCATTTTACGGACAGGCACAGCTGGATTATAAAAGCATGTTGTACCTGACATTAACCGGAAGAAATGAAACCTCTTCCACACTTCCTGCGGCGAACAATACTTTCTTCTACCCGTCCGCAAGTTTGAGTTTTGTATTTACCGAAGCATTCGGACTTTCCTCCAATGATATTTTCCCTTATGGAAAAATCCGCTTGTCCTATGCGCAGGTAGGAAAGGATGCTCCTGTTCAGGCATTGAATACTTATTATGTATCAACTACAGTTCTTGACGGATTTACGGCTGGGTTGATTTACCCGATTAATGGTGTGAGCGGATATTCCCTGGGTACTGTTACATCAGTTATTGGCAACCCGAATCTTAAACCGGAGAAAACGAATTCTGCTGAGATTGGAGTGGATCTTGGTTTCTTCAAAAACCGTGTTGCGCTAAGTGCAACCTACTATGAAGCAAATACCAGCGATCAGATTTTCACAGTTGCAATACCTTATACAACAGGATTTGCTTCAGCAATATTGAATGCTGGAGAGATTTCCAATAAAGGGGTGGAATTATCATTAAATCTAACTCCGATAAAAAACAACAATGGATTTAACTGGGATATTGGATTTAACTGGTCGAGAAATAAAAACAGGGTTGAGTCACTTGCGCCGGGCATTCAGAATTTATTTCTATCAGGATTCCAGGGTGGTGCCATTTATGCTGTAGCAGGAGAGCCTTATGGAATTATATATGGTTCACGCTATTTGCGTTCAGACGATGGTGAACTGATCATCAATGATGATCAAAGTGATCCCGGTTATGGAAAACCAATTGCGGGAACAGTGAACGGACCTATCGGAGATACAAATCCTGACTGGACAGGATCTGTGAACAATACATTCTCTTATCGCGGACTTTCGTTCGGATTCCAGCTCGACATCCGCCATGGTGGAGATATCTGGAATGGAACAAAAGGCGCACTCACTTATTTCGGAACTTCAAAAGAATCGGAAGACCGTGGAGAAACTGCAACCTTTAGCGGTGTTGCAGGGCATGTGGATGCAGATGGAAATACAGTTCATTATGGAAGTGACGGAACTTCTGAAGAAGCAGGTGAAGGTTCTGCAGTAAGCATTGAATCAACACTGGATCAGTATTACTATCAATTTATTGGAAGCAGCTTTATTGGTCCTACCGAACCGGACGTGGAAGATGGTTCATTTGTGAGAATCCGTGAAATGAGTTTGACCTACAGTCTGCCGAGGAGAATGATCGAAGATGTTCACCTGACACAATTTGACATCACACTCTTTGAAAACAATCCGTTTCTATGGACGAAATATACCGGAGTAGATCCTGAAACAAGCTTAATCGGACCTGCCAACGGCCAGGGATTGGATTACTTCAATAATCCTGGTGTGAAAAGTTTTGGTGTGCGTTTAAACCTTGGTTTCTAAAAGTATTGATCACAGAAAAAAATCAAATCATGAAAACAATTCAATCAATCATCATAGCAGCAGCCCTGGGAGGGTTAATCATCACTTCATCCTGTAAAAAGACTTTTTTTACAGAAGTGAATACCAATATTAATTCTCCTGAAGAGGTTACATCAGGTTCACTTTTGTCGACCGTTGAAGGCAGTCTTGCTTATGCACAGGGAGGTGATCTGTCGAGGTTTACTTCGATGATCACGCAGCAGACATTAGGTGCCGCAAGACAAGCACAGGGTTACTATAATTATACATTCACTACACAGGATTTTGATGGCCTCTGGGGAAATTTGTATGCACAAACAATGGAAAATAATTACCTGTTGATGCAGCAGGCGGATGAAGATGGCGATCATGCATATGCGGGTGTTTCCCGGATCCTGATGGCATATATTTTACAGATCACAGTCG
>JBDSEW010000097.1:0-4707 GCA_039919825.1 Chitinophagales bacterium
ACGTATAACCGGAAATCCCTCGGTATAAAGACAAGGCTGCCAATTGCAAGCAAAACCAACATTAATTCAATTCTGCCTTTTACATTTTGCCTGGCCATTCTGTACGCTACACCGATAATTACGGCAGCCACCGCAGGCACAAATCCCTGGAAAAATCGTTTTACTTCAGGAATGTTGCCATAAATACCATAGAGATAGCTCAACAGCATCATTAGTAAAAAGGAAGGAATTACGACCGCTACAGCCGCAACTACAGCTCCCCAGGGTCCTTTAAGTTTGTTACCGGTATAAGCTACTACGTTTACTGCCTGGGGCCCGGGAAGAAGACTGGCCAGAGAAATGCCATCGATCATTTCTTCTGGGGTAAGCAATTTTCGCTTCGTTACAATAATACTTTCTACTACAGAAATCAGAGACATGAAACCTCCAAAACCAAGGCATCCAGCTTTCAAAAAGGTGGTAAAAATGTAGAAAAGGGAAACGGGTTTTAATTTATCCGTATCAGCAATCAGACCAGCCTGTTGTTGTGTATCCTGAGTAGTCAAAAAATTTAGAATCTAAACGTTCGATGATCAATGAAAGGGGTGCAATTTCTTTCATGGGTTTATGAAATAAATGCCGCCAAAAATACACTTATTTCTTTCACAAGTACAGTCCGGATTTAATTTTTATGGCAATGAATCAACTATGGAATTAACCCTTTGACCCTAATTTTAATACGGTGCCAACTTTTAGGTTGTTGCATTTAGTGGCTCCGTTAAGTTTCCGGATTTCTGCTACGGTAGTACCATGCCTTTGGGCAATTTCCCACAGGGTATCACCATTGCGGGCCTTGTAGTATACATAGCTCGATGGAGGAACAGGTTTGGCAATGGTATTGGATTTTGAATTGGCAGCTATGGTGGTTGATGAAACAGGAGATTCATTTTTCCCATACACAGTTTCAGCAGCATGTGACGCAGAACCCGGAGTATGAATCGTTAACTTCTGACCTGCCCATACAGTGGAAGAGCTCATCTTATTCCATTCCATCACCTGTTTTACTGTTACATGATGCTGGTCTGCAATTTTTCCGAGGTAGTCTCCTTTGCGTACAGTATATGTAATGCTTTTTCCTCCGGGGGGGATATTTGCTTTTGGCATTGAAACACCAGCTACTGCTGATTCGATAGGCTGCTTATCATTTTCAGGCACCTTAGCTATTGCCTTGGTTGGACTATCCGTTGGATAGAGTTTTAATTTTTGTCCAACCATGATGATAGAACCACTTAGATTATTCCATTCTTTAATTTGGGTTATGCTTACATGATGTGCTTCGGCCACCTTTCCAAGGTTATCCCCTTTGTGTACCGTGTAGGTGATTTTTTTCGCTGGAATACTATTTAGTTGCTCGGCAGAAGTGTTGTCAGTAGCTTTTGAAGCTACAATCGTGCTATCCGCTTTTCCTGACTCTGAAGGCGCTGGCAAGGATTTTTTAGTGACTGCTGCAGTGGATGAATTTGGAGAGCTGCTCTGGGGCGTGCTGATCTTAAGTTTTTGCCCTGCATGAATAGTGGTACTATGAAGGCGATTCCACTTTTTCAGCTGCGTTACAGATACATGGTATTTCTGGGCAATTTTGCCCAGGTTATCTCCTTGGCGAACTGTATAATAAACAGTGCCACCTGCAGAATTTCCCGGGTAATAAAGGGTTTTTGCATTAACGGAAAGCAGGATAATTGAATCGCGTCCCGTATCAAACATCGAAATACGGTCGACTGGAAGCTTACAGGAATAAGTATAGGCCGATCCACCCGGAATCACACTGCATTTTAGCCCTGGATTCAGAAACTTGAATTCTTCCATGCTGAGTCCTGTAAATTTCGCAATCTGGTCGCACGACATTTTTTCATTAATAGATACAGTGGTAATGCCTTCAAAATTATATTTGGGATAATCTGGTGAAAGATCATGCAATTCATAGTAAGTCATCACATAAGTGGCAGCTATAAATGCGGGAACATAATTCCTGGTTTCGCGTGGTAAATAATTCCTGATTTCCCAGAATGTTTTACCTCCCGACAAGGAAATAGCCCGGTTCACATTGCCTGGGCCACAGTTGTAGGAAGCAATTGCCAGCAGCCAATCCCCATATACCTCGTACATTCCTTTCAGATACTGGGCTGCGCCTTCAGTGGAACGAATGATGTCCTTGCGCTCATCAACATATGAATTGATATTGAGACCATATTGCTTAGCTGTTCCATACATAAATTGCCACATCCCTGTAGCACCTGCCCTGGATACCGCATGTGGATTGAGGGCAGACTCAATGATAGAGAGGTATTTTATTTCGGGTGGAATTCCATATTGCGCAAATACCTGGTCGAAAATCGGAAAGTAGATCTTACTTAATCCAAGCATGCGAGATACCTGTTCCCGGCGGTTAAGAACATAGAGATTAATGTATTTCCGTACCTCATCATTGTAGGTTAAAGTAATGGGGGTTATCATTGCACGCAGCCGTGCACTGTAAATTGAATCTTCGTAGGTCGGTACATCTACATTCGCAAAGGAAACTTTCGGCTCTTGTAAACTATCAGAAACTGTAAGCTCACTCTCCACTTCATTGAGTGAGTCGTTGCTTTGAAATTGATTGGGTAAAGCCTCTGGTTCCACCAACACAGGTTCATTCTTATGAACCCAGGGGGGTTGTTGTGCAAAGGCAGGAATAATCTGAAATGCGCTACAGCAAAAGGCGAAGAGAAATACTGTGGCGGTATTTTTAATATGGACGTTCTTCGTCATTACGATCTTTTAATTATTCCAATAGTGAGGGAAAATTTTTGGCAAAATACGTAAATTATCGCCGCAAAAGCGACCAATTAGTGCTTTTTCAGCCTGTTTTAACAGGAGATTAACGACTTTATTGCCAAAGGATTCAAAATGAGGGAATTCGTTCAATACTAAATGGTTTTTTCATTCCATGTTTTCTACATCTCCACCAAATTGTTGTATTAGATAGTGGGAGAAAGCGAGCAGATTGCTTTCAAAAAATCGTGCCGACATTATCTGCACTCCAAATGGCAACCCGTTTGCATCCTTGCCCAGTGGCAAAGAGATGGCAGGAAGTCCTGATAGATTGGCCTGCACGGTAAATATACCTGCAAGAAATGACTGGACAGGATCGGTTGCGCCCTGACCAGCTTTGAATGCAACGGTTGGGTTAGTTTAGTTGGCAATACGATAAAATCATGGGGTGCCAGTATTTTTTCTGTGTCTTCCAGCATCATCCTGCGTACTTTCTGAGCCCTTTCATAATAGATATCATAATAGCCGGCGCTTAAAACAAAGGTTCCGAGCATGATACGGCGCTTCACTTCCTTCCCGAAACCCTCTGACCTGTTTTTCCTGTAAAGTTGCGAAAGATCGTTTGCAGTACCCTGATGATATCCATAACGAATACCATCATACCGTCCCAGGTTGGCGGATGCTTCTGCTGTGGTGAGTATATAATAGGTGGGGACCAAATAATCCAGGTATGGATAAACGGTTGGGGCAACCTCGTTTCCTTTAGATTGCAGTTGTGAAAAAAAGTCCTGCATCCATTGACGAAGGGAAATATCCACCTTCTCATGTATAACTGCTTCAGGGAAATAAGCCACAGAATAGCTTTCTTCCGGCTGAAGCTTTCCAGAATACTTTTCATTTGCCCTTGAAGAAACAGTACTATCAAATTCATCTGCTCCTGCCATCACTTCCAGCAAGATTGCTGCAACCGCTATCGAATGAGTGAGTGTTCCGATCTGGTCAAAAGAGGAGGCATAGGCGATTAATCCGTGCCGGGAGATGCGGCCATAAGAAGGTTTCATGCCTACTAAACCACAAAAGGAGGCGGGTTGTCGTACAGAGCCGCCGGTATCGCTTCCTAATGCAGCCAGGCACATGTTCATTTGAACAGAAACGGCAGCACCTCCGGAAGATCCGCCGGGAACACGTGTGGTATCAAGCCCGTTTAAAACATTTTCGAAAGCAGAGTTTTCGTTGGAAGAGCCCATGGCAAATTCATCGCAATTGGTGCGGCCTATGATAATAGCGTCTTCCATCAGAATTCCTTCTATAGCAGTAGCTGAATACAACGAAGTAAATCCTTCGAGCATTCTGCTTGCAGCGGACACTTTGTAATTTTTATAACGGAGGACATCTTCAATGGAGATCACCATTCCAGCCAATCTGCCGGCTGTACCCTCCTTTACTTTCTGATCAATAATAAATGCCTATTGAAGTGCTTCTTCTTCAAACACTTCAATAAAGGCATTCAAATGCTGATTTAAGTGAATGTTCGAAAGGTATTCCTTTACTAATTGAAGGCAGGAAATATCACCATTCTTCAGACCTTTCTGAATGGCTGCGAGCTAAGAATAAAACTTGCTGGATTAAAGCAAACCCCCGGAAGCGGAAGTTTATTTGGGAAGGTCCTTCTTGTCGGCTTCTTTCATTCCATCTTCCAATTCCTGTTGCACGTTGGCTTTTGCGCTGTTGAATTCACGAATGCCTTTACCAATTCCGCGCATCAGTTCAGGAATTTTTTTGCCTCCGAAAAGAAGGAGGATTGCAAGAAAAATCAATAACCATTCGCTGCCACCGGGCATGCTTATTAAAAAGAGAGGATCCATCGGTTGTGCATTTAATGCAGTAAAAGTACGCGAAAAAATAGAATATGGTTTG
>JBDSEW010000113.1:0-7593 GCA_039919825.1 Chitinophagales bacterium
GCACGCGGTTGGGGGAAGGATTTAGGATGGGGCTTTAGGCACATGTGTGCTCATTTTATTATTTCCTAACAGCCTCTTAGAAAAATAAAATCAGCTGCTTTTCATTTTATCTGAGAAGCTGTTTTGAAATCATTAAAAAAATTACTTGCCCAATGTTTCGACAAAACTTGTACTGAGCTTGTCGAAGTGCTCAACATGACCTCCGCGCGCCGGTCACCCTGATCCTGTCGAAGGGTTGCGGAGGTATAGAAGAATTTCAAGATCATTGCAAAACAGCTTCTGATTACAAAAAAAACGAACGTTTAACATTTTTATAAACCTGAAAACAAAATAACTTATTCCAATCACTGCTTCGGCTTTCTTTTGTGCATCTCCAATACTTTCCTTACACTTCCAAATTCCTGCAAAATGCCACGGGCTCTTTTGTAATCCCATGCAAACTCACGCATCAGCATTTTTGTTCCGCGGTCAACCAGCTTCTCATTGGTTAGTTGCATGTCTACCATTTTATTTCCCATCACACGACCCAGTTGAATCATTACTGACGTACTAATCATGTTCAACACCAGTTTTTGCGCGGTGCCTGCTTTCATCCGGGTGCTGCCGGTAATAAACTCAGGTCCAACAATTACTTCAATGGGATGGTCTGACAACTTTGCAAGCGGTGAGTCTGTATTGCAGGTGATGCAGGCTGTTGTGATCTGATGTTCCTTACATTCCCCGATCGCTCCGATCACATAGGGTGTGGTGCCAGATGCAGTTATCCCAATTACTATATCATTCGCAGAGATTGCATGCTCCTGTAAATCCCTCCACCCCGCCTCCGTGTTGTCCTCTGCAAATTCCACTGCTTTTCTTATTGCACGGTCTCCTCCTGCAATTAAGCCTATTACCATTCCCTCATCCACACCAAATGTGGGTGGACATTCCGATGCATCCACAATTCCTAAACGGCCACTCGTTCCACTTCCAATATAAAACAACCGGCCTCCCTCCTTCATCTTTATCACGATAGCATTAATCAGTAACTCGAGCTGAGGAATAACTTTTTCTATTGCATCAGGAACGCTTTTGTCTTCACGATTAATATTCAATAATGAATCGTGAACAGTCATTGCTTCAAGATTGCTGTACTTGGAATTGGACTCTGTCACCTTTTGAATTTCATTTCCCATCTTCAGTTACCCGGTTTTTTTAACGCCTTAAAATTAAGCAACAATAAACTGCTGTGAAAAACAATAGCCGCTTTAATAGTCGCTTGCTGAAATCATCCTTGATTTCATCTTATCATCTTTCCATTCCCTGATCATCATTTTCATGCCCCACTGTCTTAAGTCTTAAAGGTCTCCGGTTCACCATCCTCACGGACCTGTCTCAAAAACTTATCGTTTCTTTGCGGCGAATCGCAAATTTATGAATAGGAAATTCAATATTTGGTTACCCATCATCATGACCTTTCTATTGGTTGCCGGTATTCAAATAGGTCTTTTATTGAATGGTGCCAGGAAGGCTCCGATTTTTAGCAAATCAAATATCGGCACGCTGGACCAGGTGCTTGATTATGTGCAGGCAAAGTATGTAGACACCGTAAATTTAGGAACACTCGAAGATGGCGCCATCGAAAAGGTATTGGAGAATCTTGACCCCCATTCAACCTTTATTCCATCTCGCGACCTCGCAGAGGTGAACCAGGAACTGGAGGGAAATTTTGAAGGCATAGGAATAGAATTTTTTATTGTTGCGGATACAGTGATGGTGGTCAATGTAATTTCAGGAGGGCCTGCTGAATCAGTAGGAATTCTTTCCGGCGATAAAATTATTACGATCAATGATACAGTATTCGCCGGAAAAAACATTAACGACCGCGATGTAGTAGGCCAGCTTCGCGGTGAGAAAGGAAGCAAGGTCAAAATTGGCATTCAGCGCAAAGGTTCGAAGCCGCTGCTAAGTTTTACGATTACAAGAGATAAAATTCCAATGTACAGTATTGATGCATCGTATATGATTGATGCACAAACCGGGCTCGTAAAAATCAACCGATTCAGCGAAACCACGTACGATGAATTCATGAATGCACTGCAGGAGCTGAAGCAGCAGGGAATGACCAGGCTGGTAATTGACCTCCGGCAAAATGGAGGTGGTTATCTGAAGGCAGCCACCGACATTACCGATGAATTGATTGATCAGCAGAAACTCATGGTATATACCAAAGGCCGTGTATATTCCCGCACCGATTACAAGACCAGGGTGCTTGGCCAGTTTGAAGAGGGTGCTCTTTCAATTTTGATTGATGAAGGATCTGCCTCAGCCAGTGAAATTGTAACAGGAGCCATCCAGGACTGGGACCGTGGAATCATAGTCGGACGCCGTTCATTTGGTAAAGGATTGGTGCAGGAACAGTATGGATTGAACGATGGATCAGCACTCCGGTTAACTGTTGCAAAATACTATACCCCTTCCGGCCGCTGCATTCAAAAGCCTTACAGCCATGATCTTGATGCATATTACAATGATCTTGCCGATCGGTACCGCAATGGTGAATTCACCAGTAGAGACAGTATTCATCAATTAGATACAGTAAGGTATTATACTTCAAAAGGTCGGTTAGTGTATGGAGGCGGTGGCATCATGCCTGACGTATTTGTGCCGCTTGATACCAGCAATAATGGCAACACCTTTCTAAATGCGGCGTTGGGCCAGGGGCTTATTCAGCAATTTACATACACTTATTATCATGAAGCCACAGGAATGCTTGATAAGTATAAAGATGCAGCAGCATTCCGCAGGAATTTTGAAGTAGGCAATGATATCTTTTATTCTTTTGTTGCTTATACGGCCAAACACAATATTCAACCCAAAGAAGGTGAATTGAACAATGCAAAATCATACATCAGCCTTCGCATCAAAGCTTTTTTAGCACGTGAAAAATTCTCACAGGATGCCTTCTATGCAGTACTCAATGATGAAGATGAAACCGTTTTGAAGGCTTTACAATCGATGAACAAGGACGTTACAGCCTTTAATCCCTATAAATAGAAAGTTTTTTCTCAACAGGCGGTAGAGAACATCTGAAATTTGTTCTTAAGCCAAGCCATTTTTTACAAAATGCTGGAGATCAATTTCACTGTGTTTCCGCTCATTACTACCGATCGGCTGCAACTCCGGCAGCTTCGAGCGGAAGATGCTGGTAAAATTCTGGCCATTAGGTCCAATGATATTGTACTTCAGTTTATGGATACAAAAAAAATGGAGCGGCTTGAAGAAGCGGTTGAATTTCTGCAATCAATTGAAACATCATTTATAAACCACAATGGCATCACCTGGGGCATTACGTTAAAAGGCAGTAATGAAATCATTGGTACTATTGCGTTTTGGCGAATGATCAGGGAACATTACCGGGCAGAAATAGGGTATTCGCTACTTCCTGATTTTTGGGGAAAAGGAATTATGCTGGAATCAATAAGTGCAATCACGCGGTTTGGATTTGAAGTGCTTAAACTGCACAGCA
Source organism: Chitinophagales bacterium (assembly GCA_039919825.1). Classification (GTDB taxonomy): domain Bacteria; phylum Bacteroidota; class Bacteroidia; order Chitinophagales; family UBA10324; genus JACCZZ01. Next base: position 3,509 of record JBDSEW010000113.1, read on the forward strand.
TCGAAGCAAATGTAAATCCTTTGAACAGTGCTTCTATCAAATTACTGGACCGTAGCGGTTTTGTGAAAGAAGCGCACTTTAAAGAAAACTTTTACTTCAATGGAAAATTTTTCGACAGCGTGATCTTTTCATTGCTCACTTCATCCTGATTTTTTTCTCATTCACTGCGGCGAATATCCGGATCGAGTTTCATCCAGCAAATTGATTTATGCAACGAAAAGATTTTTTGAAATTAATTTCCTTTCTTCCCTTAACCGCTGCTGCTATGAAGCTTACAGAGTTAAATAAGATCACCGATCCATTTACAAACACACCAAAAATGCCGGTGCTCTTTCTCGGACATGGAAGCCCCATGAATGCCATTGAACAGAATGAGTTTTCAAAAGGCTGGGAAAAGATTGGAAAAACATTACCTGCACCGAATGCAATTTTATGCGTTTCCGCACACTGGGAAACACAGGGCACCTTTGTTACTGCGATGGAAAAACCAGAGACCATTCACGACTTCGGTGGCTTTCCAAAAGAGTTGTTTAATGTCCGGTACCCCGCACCCGGCAGTCCTGAACTCGCTAATGAGACGAAGAATACGGTTAAAAAAACAATGGTCGGACTCGATCAAAGCTGGGGACTCGATCATGGTTGCTGGAGTGTGGTGAAACACCTGTATCCAAATGCTGATGTTCCTGTGATCCAATTAAGTCTCGACCGTAACCAGGCACCTCAATTTCATTACGACCTGGCCAGGGAACTTGCTCCGCTAAGAGAAAAAGGTATCCTGATTATTGGAAGTGGAAACATGGTGCACAACCTGCGCATCATCAATTGGAACACGCCTGACAAAGGATTTGACTGGGCCATTGAGGCAAATAATACACTTAAAAAACTGATCATGAATAATGATCACCAACGGGTAATAAAATATGATTCGTTGGGTAAGGAACTTCAACTGGCTGTTCCCACTCCTGAGCATTACCTGCCCTTACTTTATACACTGGGATTAAAAGCAGACGACGAATCAGTTTCATTCTTCAACGATAAAACCATCATGGGTTCCATCTCCATGACATCCCTGAAGATCGATAAATTTTAGTGTCGCCTGAATGAAAACGATACAAAAGAAAAGCCCTCCCGAATCATCGGAAAGGCTTCGGCTTCTTGAAGTATACATGTCCCGTAAAGGAAACAGGGAAGCATCCTGGGATACTGCCCTCATGCATTTCTTACTTCCTTTTTGCTGAATCAACAACAGCTTCCATGGCTTTATTGGCTGAGTCAACTACCTGTCCCATTTCGGCTTTAACTGAATCTAAAGCTTCATTGACAGCCTCCTTTACTTGAGCAGAATCCATCGTTTCGGTTTTGTGTTCGTCTGATGAGCAGGCTGTGAAAGAAATCGCTACTGAAGCAAGAAGAACAAAAAATACTTTTTTCATTTGATTTAAAAATTTAAGGTTAGAAATTGCGCGGGCAAAGGTAATAAAATATTTAACAATACGTTAAAACACTACTTTTTTCTAAAAAACAGGTTTAATGGTACTCCGGTGAGTTTGAAATGCATTCTCAGCTGGTTATCTAAAAAATTTTTGTAACTCGTTCTCACATCATTCGGAAAATTCACCCAAAAGATGAAAGTCGGCGTTGTTGCAGGAACCTGGACAACACTTTTTACTTCCAAAAATGATCCTCTGACAGAAGGATGTGGAAACTGTTCAATAGACTTCAGCATCTTTTCATTCAATTCCTTTTCATTGATTACGCGTTTCCTGTTTTCCTGCACCTCAAGGGCTGTTTCTATTACTTTAAACACCCGTTGCTTTTCTGTTACACTGGTAAAAATGATCGGAATATCTTTAAAAGGCGCCACTTTTTGACGAATGTCTTCCTCCATCACTTTCATTGTATTAGTAGCCTTATCAATCAGATCCCACTTGTTCACCACCACTACTACCCCTTTCCTCTTTTTCTCCGCCATTGATAAGATGCTCAGATCCTGCTTCTCAATTCCTGTTTGCGCATCCACCATCAGCACGCAGATATCAGCCTCATCCAGCGCCTTCACTGCCCTGATAACTGAATAAAACTCAAGGTCCTCATTCACCTTCGCTTTTTTTCGTATTCCAGCAGTATCAATAAGTATAAAATCCTTTTGAAAAAGCCTGTAATGTGAATGAATAGAATCGCGTGTAGTGCCGGCAATATCGGTAACGATGTTTCTTTCTACACCCATCAGCATATTTACCAGCGAGGATTTACCTACGTTGGGTTGTCCTAATATGGCAATTCGTGGGAGGTTGTCAGAGGGGTTTTCAGCAGGCACTTCGATAAAAGGAACCACAGCATCCAGCAACTCTCCCGTTCCACTGCCACTTATTGAGGCAATAAAAAAGACTTTTTCAAATCCCAACCCATAGAATTCGCTGGCCTGGTACATGCGCGACTGATTATCTACTTTATTCACAACAAGCAATACCTCTTTATCGCTCTTGCGAAGCATTTCAGTAATATCCTGCTCGAGGTCTGTTATTCCTACAACGGCATCCACAACAAACAACAGCACATTTGCTTCCTCTATAGCAAGGTGAACCTGTTTGCGGATTTCCTTTTCAAAAATTTCGTCTGAATTGGTAACAAAACCACCTGTATCAATCACGTTGAAACTCTTTCCATTCCAATCTCCGATACCGTAGATGCGGTCACGTGTTACACCACTTACATTATCAACTATAGCTTTACGCTCACCAACCAGCCGGTTAAACAGGGTTGATTTTCCCACATTCGGGCGACCAATGATTGCAACAGTATTCTTCATGATTTCTCGTACCCGTAATATTTGAGCTGCAGAGGATCATTCCTCCAGTTGGCATTTACTTTTATGGTAAGTCCTAAAAATATTTTCTTTTGAAGAAAAGATTCAATGTCCTTTCTCGCTGCCATGCCCAGGCTCTTAATTGCGCTACCCCCTTTTCCAAGAAGAATCGCTTTTTGTGATTCACGCTCCACAATAATTTCACACCGGATGTGAATAATGTCCGGCTGATCTTTCCAGTCTATCACAATCACCTGGCAGGAATAAGGAACCTCCTTATTGAATTGCTCAAATATTTTTTCGCGGATCAATTCTGAAACAACAAATCGTTCAGAGCGGTCTGTTAATTCTTCTTCCTGGTAAAATGCCGGTTGTTCCTTTAAGTGTTTGAGAATGGAGGAAAGCAGGGCATCAAGCTGATGATTTTGCAGCGCAGAAATACTCACTAATTCCGCATCCGGAAAAATTTTGGTGCAAACAATTTTGAAAGCTTCTAATTTTTCAGGCGTAACGACGTCTGATTTGTTAACAGCAAGAATCACAGGCATTTTTACTTCCATAATTCTCGCAGCTACGTCATTTAATTCTGCTTCGGGCGCAGTAGGATCAGCAATCACCACCAGCACATCTGCATCTTCCAGCGACTCCTCCACCATGCGCATCATACTCCTGTGCAAACCATACTTGGTTTCTATGATGCCCGGCGTGTCAGAAAAAACGATCTGGTAGTCCTTCTGGGTGAGTATTCCTTTTATACGGTGACGCGTGGTTTGGGCTTTACGGGTAATAATTGAAATTTTTTCTCCAAGCAATGCATTCAACAAAGTTGACTTCCCTGCATTGGGTTTGCCGATGATACTTACAAAGCCGGAACGAAAAGTCATGGGGCAGATAATGAATTCGCAGTAGCGAAATTAAAAAAGCAGTGAATGATTGCAGAATGATCTTCGCTGAAATAAAAAATCCTTCAGCAGTTACCGAAGGATTTTTCTAGTTGCGGAGGCAGGACTCGAACCTGCGACCTTTGGGTTATGAGCCCAACGAGCTACCGCTGCTCCACTCCGCGATGTATCTTTGTAAATCTTTTCTATCTATCAATTCTCTCTAGCCTTCGACCCTTGGGTTATGAGCCCAATCCCGATTTTATCGGGACTGCTCCACTCCGCGATGTATCTTAAATTTACTTTTTTTAGAGTTGATTTACATGTAGCAGCAACATGTACCAAATTACCGCCAAATGTGAGGGCGCAAAAGTACTGCTAAACTTTCAAATTGTCAC
>JBDSEW010000143.1:0-15048 GCA_039919825.1 Chitinophagales bacterium
AAATGGCTATTTAGCTTTTTCGTTTCCTTCGCCACTGGTTGTAATAAAATCCTCTATTTCAATTTTCTTATCCTTATTCAAATTCTGCTTTACTTCAAAAAGCTTGTTTAAAAGATTGTCAATCTTATCGCCGACTAAATCCACGAACACATCATCTATTTTCCTTTCTGTACGTTTAATTTTCCCTTTTTCCTCTTTGAAAGTACTATAAGAAATTACAAAATCATTTGTTGTTACAGTGTTGACCTTTCTATGTGCAACAGCATTGCGCAGTTCTTGCAGTTCTCTTATAAAATTTTCATCTTCCTTTAAAATAATTTGAGAATAAAATTTCTGCATTATATAGAAAAACATTTTCAGTTTTAAATCATAAGTCAGTCCTCTATCACATAGCAGAAGTTTATGAAATTCATTTGCCCTATCAGATTCATTACAGAAATAGTAAGTCAATATTTCTTCAATTTCATTTTCTATAAAAGTTACCATTTCAAGAATATAGCCCCTATGAAGAACAGATATAGGGTGTACTTTTCCTCTTGGAAACATAATTAAATTGTTTATTGTCTGACAATAATAGACAAAATATTAAAATTCCACCGCTACCTAATGGCTTCGTTAATCCGGATTTGTAGTCCAGACATATGAGGCATGGAGTTTTTAATTCCATCACCTCCTTCTTCTGACTGAACAAATTGGCCAACGATAAGATTAATTCATATTAAACTTTTAGGATTCCACCGCCACCGTGTCTCCGCCAGCAGATTTGTGCTGTAAGGTGGCGTGACACGGTGGAATTGAATGCTGCTAATCTGCTGTTTGCTTTGCAAAAATTCTTCACAGTACTGAAAAGAAAACAAGTATTGTCGAGCGATGAAAAGACGAATTGATGATTAGCTTTGAATTCCGAGGTTGAAACATTTAATTGCCCATCACTATTGAAACAATTGTATTGATGACTTCCACTGACTTTAATGAATTCACTTTACCTGCCTTGCGGATGATAATTTTTTTATCGGCCGTGAATATTCGATACGGTTTTATAAAACTGTCGTGAGGAAGAGACCCACTTTCAAAATCGGATTGTTTTAATGAGATGGAAAGCCTGGTGTCACGTTCCCGGGAAGTGATTTGACACAAAATGATATCGTTACCCGATAAATCACGCACAACAAATGCAGGTCTGCGCTTGCTATCTGACAAATCAGAGAACGGAAATGGCAATACTACTATGTCGCCTGTTACAAATTTTTCCATGCTTCCTGCTCATCTTCAAGTTTCCATTCCTTTGATAATGACGCTTCACTGGCATAATGAGTGAGTATTTCATTTTCATCTTCTGAAAGTAGAAGTCTATGAAGTCGTTGCTTGTCTTCCTTAGTGAGCTGTATAATTAGCCGCTCTAATTGCTTCCATTCAAGTGGCAAAAATAATGTCGTTTCCATTTCAAAATATTTACGTAAAGGTGAAGTTAGAAAACTTTTGCCTGGTTTGGAATTTTGATTTTTTAATGCTAACACGCCGAATCAACCGAGTCTTTCATGAGACGGCACTGAATTCGCCTCGTTTGCAGACAAGGTCTGAGGAAGGCGAACGAGTGTGCGCTCAGGCATGAGAAAAAATTATTCAATTAACCTGACATTAAGTAAACCTTTTCCGCTTGCATAATCAATTGCATAACTGTAGTAACACCTGTTCAACCGCAACATCTATCCCTCCGTTGGTCGGGATTTATTAATCCCGTCCTCTTGAGCATCCGGATTTTCAATCCGGAAACATAATCTATGCGTTTATTTGGCGATATGAATGGACTATTATACAAGCGATGGATTGCAAATCCCTCGTCTCAGCAGAACCATATTACAAATCTGGTCCAAAAAGCGAAATGCCTGCCCCGATTTATCGGGGGTTGAGTCGCGGCTTTCGCATAGCAGGACCTGCAAATCCAAACAATAAAGAATTCCAGTTCTGGCAGCAGGATAATCATCCAATTGAATATACCACAACTGCTTTGGTAGAACAAAAAGTAATTTACTGTGTGCTATGCAGCTTAATGAGTAGCATAGTTATCAAAACCCAGCGCGAGCAGTAATTTTTTCCGGATCAAATAGCGCTTGAACCTTCTCTACAATTTGCAGAATAACTAAAAGCAAACAAGAATTTTCGGTAAAGAATCAGTACGAGCTTGGTGCTTGCCAGAATAAATACGAAAGCAATGTACCTGCAACGGCCATCGTACAGGCAATAATTACAGCTGCGGAAAAAGTTTTAACTGTGAACCCTTTAAACAATCTATCAGTGATTTTGATGACAATAGCAGTTACCAGCAACCTGACAAAAAATGAGAGAAGACCTATGGTAATAATGTTCATTGGTAATCTCAACAGGAATCCAACCGTAGCATTCAGAATACCTATCACCAATGCAACTGCTATTGCCGTTCCGAAGCTTTTGATGTCCACCGACGGAAGAAGGTACGCCAATAAGAAAAGGATGCCTGCATTGAGAAGCAGTTCGAGCAGAAAATTCATGTCAATCAGCTTTTAAAGTCATTTCACTACCATCGCCGGCCTCCATCTTCATGGTATTATTTGTCAGTTCTTTAACGATGAAGTTTTCTGAAACAGTTGAACCGGTATATTGCAATGACAACGTTGTTCCTACATAACTCCATGTACCTTCCCGAGTTTCCATGGGACCGCTCATGGTCATCTTTCCATTGCTGTAAAAAGTGATGGTTTCCTTTTGCTCATCGCGCGTCAACTTATCCTTGTCTCCTTCCGCATCCGTTTCATGCGTTGCATGCCACGATTTTTGAGAAGCGCCTGATATCGTTTGAGCAGGATTTTTATCTGCATCCTGCTGCTTATTTTCATTTTTACACGCACTAAAACCAACAGCAAACAGAATTGCAATCACAAAGAGTGGGACTTTCATAAGTTTCAGGTTTTGAAGATTCATGGAATTATAATTTTTTGACCCGGATGAATAAGATCAGGATTCTTGATGACATCTTTATTTGCTTCAAATATTTTCCTCCAATCGTTTGCATCACCGTAGTGAGCCTTAGCAATCTTTGATAAAGAATCACCTGCTTTAACAACGTATTCACGCTGAGCGGGTGTTGGAGGGGGAATGTTCATCTTAGGCGGCGGTGGAGCGGTTTTATTTTCAACAGGTTTCTCCTTGCCTTTTTTGAAAAAATCCATTAGTCCCATAGGTATAATTTTTTTTTAGTTTAAAAAGATCGCGGCCTGTTTTGCTGGCCCGTAAATTTTGATAGCACATTTCCCATGCTGTTATAACCACGTCCACTACTTAATAATGAAATAAGTGAACCAATGCCTCCTGTGGCTCCGTTATTCAAACCTCTGCGACCCAACTGGTTGCTGAGCATGCCACTGTTGAAGTTTCTTTTTCCCTGCATGGCACCGGTAAGCATTTTTGCTATCAGCATAGGCCCGACAATGCCAAGCAGTCCTTTGGTAAAGTTGGGAGTGTTAATTCCTGCCTTCTTAAATTTATCGCCCAGGCCAAGAGATTCTAAAAACCCAGGACGGGCAACCTCTTCTTGATCCCTAACTTTGTCTCTTGCATGATCTACAAACTGATCAAGGAGTGAAAACTGCTGACGGTTGACATCGAGACGCTGAGCAATTTCCTCAACATTTTTTTGTTCTTCAGGGGAATATTTTCCATCACTTTTTGCAAAGCTGATGATATCGGTAAGAAGCGAAAACCGCAGGTCGCTTTGTTTAAGTACGTCAAGGCAGCGCTCTAACTCATTAGTGGAAAGCTCTTTCGCCGCCCGAACAATACTTTCTTCCTGTACCTCTGATAGATCTGCTGATTCAGCCAATGCGCGGAGGAATTCAGTTTCCTCATCTGTGGCAGAATGATCTGCTGTTGCAATCGAAGCAATTGCACCTAAATAAGCACCTTTCTCGAGGTCGCTGTAGTCTTTGAGTAACTTTTCAGAATTATCCATTCCTTTAGTTATTCGAAATTCATACCAAGCTGTAATGAATTCAACCAGATGATAAAATCGATGCTTTGCTTTTATGGCTATGCTGTCCGAAGTTGGTGTCCTTCCGTTGGCCGGGATTTATTAGTGTTCGAAACCTTGGAAACCATTTACTGGATTGAGTTCCAGAGGTTTTTCCACCCCGAACTCGCGCTCGTTTGCAGACAAAGTCTGAGGGAGGCGAACGAGTGCACGCTTCAATGTATCCTGCAACACCATCTTTAAAGATTAAAGGGAAAGTTAGAAAATGATTTTACACCGCCACCGTGTCTCCGCCCGCAGATTTGTGCCGTGAGGTGCCGTGACACGGAGGAATTCAATGCTGCTAATTTGCTGTTTACTATGCAAAAATTATTCATATTACTGAAGAAAAAACAAATATTGTTGCGCGATGAAAAGACGAATGGATGATTAGTTTTGAATTCCGCCGTTTCCCGCTGCCTGCACTCAAAACCTTGAAGCGGAGACACGTCGACGGTATAATGTTGCCTGGGGGATGTATCTGATTGGAATATTGAAAGGAAATCATTTTGTTAAAAAAGGAGAAAATAGAAGTGATTCATTATTGATTCACTTTCAATTCCGGCTAATAAAAAAATACCCATCATCACAGATGATGGGTAGATGCTAATTTACCGGCCGCAAGGCATTTTCTGCATCGCCGAATCCCGGAATCTTTGCTATTCTTTTAAGGTATATAAATGGAGTGCAGATTATTATATGCAATGAGGCATTCTTTTCTGCATGCTTCCACTTCTTTCAGGTGGTTGGCATATTCATTGGCACAGGTTAAACATGGTTCCTGCTTTGCAAATTCTTCAGTCAAACACTGCTGTTTCTTTTCTTCTGTAGCCAGGTGAAAGCAATGTTCCGTATTTAATATTACCGGACAATTTTTGTAACATGCTTCATATTCAGCAGTATATTTTGCTTCGAGTGCGTCACAGGATTTCAGGCAATCCTGGTAAATGCCATATCCTCCAAGGAGCTCTTTGTTGATTTTTGCATAATCAGTGCAACCTGAAAATATACAGGTGCCAAATGAGAGCAGGAGAAAAGTGTTTGCTGCAATTTTTTTCATATTGATATAATTGAAATTGATGATGCCTACTCTTTACGGTTTTCGGCTTACCCGTTTTTAAATCAGAGATTGAATATTTAATAATAGGTCAAAGCATCATGAGCTGATACAATTCCTGGGTACTGAATAAATCCGGTGTTCAGTTGCAGGTAATAAATATTGATGTATCAGAAAGTGGTATTTAACTCACATGATTAGCAATACAATAAAATATTAGACATGAAAACTTAATCACAAATGTATAATGTAAGAGATGGTTTTTAAATCCCATGAAAGGGGGACAATTATCCAGGAGGTTGGTGTCCTCGCTCATTCCGTTGGTCGGGATTTATTAACCCGGTCTCTTGAGCATCCGGATTTTCAATCCGGAAACGCAATCTGTGATTTTATTTAGCGTAATGAATGAGTTCTTAAAAAATCGATGCCTTGCGAATCCCCGGCTCAACAGAACCGGATTGCTATATAGTCCAACTGAAAGTTATCTAAACGCATACCCAATATTAATCATTGGAAAAACCATAAACTTATCATCGTATCCAAATCCCGGACTCTCATCTCCCCATAAGAAATTTCTGCCCGCACTTATCCTAAGTTCTGCAACAATTCTTTTTTTGATGATGAATTTATAGCCGGTCACAATTCCAAATGAAAGGTGAACGGAATCTGCTGAGGTGTATCCGGAAGGAGTGAACGATTCACCAATTGAATATCCTGACTGATACCATGTGCAACTATCAAATAAAAAGTGTCCTCCGAAAAAACCTTTCGGAGCTTTTTTAAATGGAAAGAATCTTCCTTCGCTCATACCGATCAGCGTGTTGCTCTTAATTGTCCACGGTGGATCATAACTAAGTGGATAATACACCATCCATTGATAAAGGGATATTTTTTTTGAAAAAGCATGCTCATATCCGAGTTTGAAAGCACAGCCGGCATCAAAGAGAAGATAAGTCGAAAATATATTCTTATGAATGTTAATTAAAGAATCGTGCGGAATGTCTTGTGCTTTAACATGCGTGGTACCTTAGCATAGAAAAATTAGGAATAAAAATGCAAACCGAAAATTCAATGGTTTATTTGATTTTAAAACTTCCATAACATAAGTTGAGCTAACGTGCTTCCTCTTAATAAATTATAAGATAAAGTTCTTTACATCCTTTTCCCCCGGTTGTGTCCTCTCATTTAGAGCGACTGCCTTATGCCTTAAATTAATAAGTATCCGCTTATTCTTGCAACTCCGTAGTATTTTTAAATACACAAACAATTTATTGTTTAATAATTTCATTCAAGCGGATGCTTGATAAAATAAAGCACAATCCGTACTTTGCGCCAAAGGAGGATTCAGCCGAAATCGCTTAACTTTGAAAATCGGCATGAGCATCAAGACACTCCGCATTTTTTGATATTAAAATTCCAGGCCCAAGTTTAAATATTCGTATCCTATTTACAGTTCAAATACAAGTTTATGAAAAAGAACATTTGCGCATTTTTGTGCAGTAGCTTTCTATTTATTGCATCAATTGGACAGTGTCAAACACCATACGCTTTTTCCTATGACTTTGGGAAAGCAGATTATCTCAGCGATGCGCTTTATACTTCAGACGGAAACCTGCTGGTAACAGGATATAGTTTAAACGACATGCCCGGATATTTCATCGCCAAATTTGATTTGTTGGGCGATACAATTTGGTTTCACGAATATCAGAAGCCAAATCCGAATGGACTTACACATGTGACAGGCAATTTGCTCGAAACAGAAAATGGTTATTTTCTTTGCGGTTATATCCATAAAAAAGGATTGATCCGCAAGTTTTCTAAAGAGGGTGTTAGCTTGTGGGATAAAGCTTTTGAACTGAATACTGATAATCTTCCAAGAGTAAAACTTACATTGATTGAAGAATCTTCACAGCATAAAATTTTAGCTTCCGGCTCCAGTGGTGCTGGTGCGGGAGGCTATTCATTTGTATATCTGATGATGGATTCTGATGGCACGAATGAACACCTTATCTGGGGAGGTCAGCAAAAAACCCAGGCACCTGTCTCCCTCATTCCTATGCACGACGGTGGCGCATTTTTAATTACATATGCCGGTGCAAATTATTATCCGCCAAATGATGTTTTCCCTGAAGCGTACCGGATGAATGCTGCAGGTAACCTGCTCTGGTATAAAAAAATGGTGCTTCCATTCAACGCGCGGCCAACTGCATGTATTCGTACGAATGATGATCATCTGTTGATGATTGGTGGAGGGCTTGACAGCGTTTTTATCATGATGATGGACACCTTCTGCAACCCCGTGTGGATAGAAACTGCGGCACTGCGTGGTGTCAGCGGAGAAATTTCCATGAATGCCCTTTCTGAAACATCAGCCGGTAATTTCCTGGTGAGTGGAAGTGTAAGAGGTGATCCTTATAATGATTTTTGCCATCCTTTATTACTTGAAATAAATGCGAATGGCGATTTATTATGGGCAAAAAAAATGAGCATGATTGAAACAATAAGTGCAAGGCTATTTAAAATATTGCCATTAGCAACCAACCAAATTATCTGGTGTGGTATCGGCAGAATCGGCACTTATTACAGTCCGCTTGAGCAGAACATTTATCTGCTGTCTTCGGATACTACCGGAAGTCTTTCCTGTGCTTCAGTAGATACAACAGTAATCTTTCATTCAAGTGCGTTGCTTTACCTTATTGATGAAGTTCCCAATACACTCTCTTACAATTATTCTCTCATCGCTGATACTGTCATTAAAATTCCGCATCCTGCACTTTCCACCGGTTGCCCTTCAGAATTAGAGCTCCCTGATAATATAGCTCAGCCTTCATTGCATAAAATTTCAATCTATCCGAATCCGGCAATTGATGTAATCAGGTTTACTCAATTTACCGATCCGCAAAGCGAACTGAAAATTTTTAACAGTTATGGACGGCTTGTTTCCAATCTTGCCTTTCCATCCGCATCTCTTACCATTGATGTTGCCGGCTGGACACCCGGAATTTATTTATACCAGGTAGAAGGTAATCAAGGTTTTCAGAATGGAAAGTTCGAAATAATTCGATGAAAGCGGAAAAGAAATATTGATTCTCCATTGGTCGGGATTTACTAATCCTGGCCTATTAAAAATCCGGATTTTCCATCAGGAAACACGATCGGTGATTTTATTTAGTGCAATGAATGGATTCTTAGCAAAGCGATGGATTGAAAAACCTTTCGATCAGGAGCAAGTTGATTTATTTATTTGATCACTGCTTTGGCACAGGCAAGTTGCCCGCTTGAATAAATATGTACAAGATACATTGCTGGTGGAATTGACTTTACTGAAATTTAAGCATTACCGGATATAAGCTGTTTGTTCACTCGCAGTACTTGCTTTCCGTACTCATCAAACACTCCGCTGGTCGGAATTTATTAATCCCGTCCTCTTGAGCATCCGGATTTTCAATCCGGATACATAATCTATGCTTTTATATAGCGATATGAATGGATTATTATACGAGCGATGAATTGCAAATCCCTCGTCTCAGCAGAACCACATTACAAATCTGGTCCAACAAGCGGAGACACGTCAGCGGTGTGAAACAAACTAATTGTAAAGATTTTTAGATAACTATATGGCATTATATTTTATTGATGCAAAGGAAAAAATTCAGCTTCACCCAATTCGTTTTTTATTGCTTGCAGTTATCCATTCTTTTCTCTTGCAGTTGGGGCATACTATTATTGGTGCAGGCATTAGTTCGTGAGTGTATCCACAAAATGTGCAGGCATAAATTCCACTTTTTGTGATTTCAATAATCACTTCATCTAAAGAACCTGGCATAATAGGCAAGCCATATTTAACTTCATCATCAGGATAAAAAATAATGCTGATGCTGCCTGAACTTTCTTCAATGGCTGTTTCAATTTGTCCTAATTGGGAAACGCCCTGCATACGCAATTCAGCAAAGAACTCGTCCTCGCCTAAAGATTCTTTTTTAAAGTTCTGAATGGAAAATGCCCCATCCTGTATCAGGCATACGGGTTTACCTTCCAATAAAAGTTCAATTTTTTTATTTTTCCCGACAAAGAAAGTGATCACCTTGAAAAAAGAAATAATCAACAGAAATACAGTTATAACAGGCAAAAGCCCTACATCCTTATAAAACATGGGATCTCCGGCAGCAGAACCTAACCCGATAATGACTACAAGCTCAAAAATGGAAAGTTGCTTTACCCCGCGCTTGCCGAGCAGCCGCAGGCTGATTAAGATCACTACAAACATTACAAATGTGCGCAGTACGACTTCAAATAAAAAAATCCAGTTTTCGCTACCTAAAAGTAGTTCGTTCATGTTGAGGGAGGACAATAATAGATTTAGTGGCATGGCGTGGCTGTTAACTTAAAGTAAGTCTGTTCTTACTTCCGGTTTCATTTACCGGAATGGCTGTGTAAAAGAAGATAAATTTTACGGTAGTCCGCAACCCGGCAGGTGTTTTTCTGCTCAGGATTTACAGGACTATTTAAAGATTAAACACCGCCGTGGGACCGGATTTGTAATCACAGGGGTTTGCAACCCTTTAAACTATTTACTGCATTGAGTTACAAAGGATTTCCTGCTAAAAAGAAATGAGCTTTCATTTATCTAGAAAGCTTCTCAGGGATCTTTCTCCAGCAAATAATCTGAATCTATAATCGGAAGGAACATTCATATCAGTAAAAGAACTCCTGAACGTTGCTGTAATGCGCATTGGATAATGCTTTGATGATGTTTCGAACATTATTGATTTGTAATCCGGTTCTGCTTAGCCAAAGGATTTACAATCCTTTACTTTGAAGAGAGCCAATTCATTGCGATATATAAAATCACAGATCATGTTTCCGGATTAAAAATCCGAATGCTCAAGAGGCCGGGATTAATAATATCGACCAACGAGGCGAGGGTAGTCAAACAACAGAATACGGCAACTTGCGAAGATTGATAGAAATATATTGAAATGAACGGGTTGTATGCAAAAGATTTTATGCCGTATGTAACTAAGATCGGCATGTTTCCGGCAGGTAATATCCGGATTATTGAAATTATATCTTAAAGCTTTGGTTCTGGTTCATTTACATGATTCCTTCACTTTACTCTTCGGCATTTTCTACTCTGAAAGAGATTTGGCAATTAACACCGTAAGTAGTAACTTTTCCATCCTTCACATGTGCCTTTATCTCTTTAATATAAACCGAATCAATATTGCGAATCGTTTTAGAAACTTCTGTTACTGCATTTTGTACAGCATCTTCAATGCCTGTATCAGAAGCAGAAATAACCTCAATTACCTTAACTAATTTCATAATAATTATTTTTAAAAAGATTAGAATATTTGAAAAATTAAAAATACTCAAGTTTACATCTTTATTCAGCTGCAATTAAGCAGTCCTTTATGATTTACCATCAAACGCTTCTTTTAATTCAGATTTGCAGACGATCATACCTGCAGGAGCGGACATATTACTTCGCAAATCCTTTTATCAGGTCAAGCAATCCACCACCATTTCTATGCTGTTGCTGCTGTGCACCCCCAGCAAGATTTTTAATCACATCCATAATTCCGCCCCCGCTTTCCTGTGCCTGGCCCCCGCTTAATTGTTTTAGCAAGTCCCCGAAACCTCCCGCCCCCGGGTTTTGAACACCTGCAAAATTTCCACTCTTATTTCCTGTTATTGATCCTAATATTTTTTCTAGTGAAAAACCTGAATCACCAGGATCATTGGTTTTGTTAATAAGGCTGCCAAGTACATTTGGAATAAGGGTGCCAGATAAATTATTAGCCTGGCTGTTATTCATTTTAAATTTATTCATAAGCTTACCTGCAAAGTGCCCCATCATCATAGACACGATTGGGTTGCCTAATAAGCTTTTTTTATTATTGCCGACACTGCCAAACAGAGACAACAGGCTTTGCACTCCCCCACCCGCGACTATATTACGTAATCCGGATGCAACAGTGTTGGTAGCCTCAGCTACAACTGCATCATTTTGATCATTAGGTACATCTGGATTATTAATCACTGATTCTATGGCGTTTCCTTTTACCAGATCATACAATTCTTTTAACATGGTTTTAGATTTTAGATGAATTTTTTTAAGCGTATGAAATCTGAAAGAATATCACTGTAGATTACAGAATGATATTCAATCGTTGCGGGGTAAAAGATAATATAAAAATACTGCCGCAGGTAATGAAGTCTTAAAAGAAATAACTTAAAATAACTGAGCAATAACTTTTCAGGATAGGAATTGTGAGAATTCATGTAAGGCGGATAAGTTCTTCAAAGGCTTGTCAGAGTTAATAAGATCAAATTTTATGAAAATAGCCGCATATAATGTTAATGGAGCCATTGGACGATTGCCTGTGATACCTCGTTGGACCGGACATGTAATCTTGTTCTGCTGAGCCAAAGGATTTGCAATCCTTTGGCTCAGCAGAAGCGGATTACAAATCATAGCCATGAAGTGGCTACACTCTTCAGGATCAAATACAGACACCTGCGCTAAATATTATTATGATCTTTCGATCCAATGTTATTAATTCACCAATGACGTTTTTATCCAACGCAGATTAATCTGATTTTGTACAAACCAATAACATAAAAAAACACTTACACTTATTGCGGCATTCCTGTGCGCATTCAATTTAAACGCACAGACTATTACACACGACAGCACTTTTAATGGTGTTGGCTATTCTCATGATGTAGATCCAATTTCCGAAACAGAATTCCCGGAAATAAAAATAAGTCCAGACAGCACCATCTAGACGCGTGTGGGTATTATCGCTTACCATTCAGTCAGGTTGATATCTCAGTCCCAAAATATTTACAACCTGGGGAATTCAATGCACATCCACACTTAATTGCGCCTACCCGGCGATGGCATGATTTTCTGCTTCTTAATTTAATAGATGCAGAAGAATTAAGGAGCATTGTGAATAAGATTCAATGTTTTGAATGCTCTTGCCTGTTAAAAGCAGAGACGATAAATCCTTGCTAAGACTGTGGTTTAGAAGAAGCAGGATAATTCTTGCGGGCACAATTAAATCGACGCCAGTGGTAAATTATGGAACGGTCTGTATGTAAATCCACTTTTATCGAAATTACCACTTCACTTATTCTGAGGATTTTTTAGAAAATATTCAGGTTAGGTTATTGAATGGATTGATGAAGGCAAAACTGTGTTCTTGTAATTTAATAACTTCATTGGAGATTCTTTGAATAATGTAGCAACCTTAAAAAGACCACTTCAAAAATAAAATGGAGGATAAAAGAAAACTTATGCCACTCGCAAAATACAAGGAGAAAAGAAATTTTAAGGAAAGCCCTGAACCTGTAGGAGGAAAGCCTGACAGCGATAAATTGAGATTTGTAATTCAAAAGCATGACGCTTCGCATTTACATTATGATTTCAGGTTAGAAATGGAAGGTGTCCTCAAAAGCTGGGCAGTACCTAAGGGACCTTCAACAGACCCTGATGTGAAACGCCTTGCCATGATGGTTGAAGACCATCCATATGATTATAGAAATTTTGAAGGGATTATACCAAGCGGTTATGGTGCTGGAACAGTAATAGTTTGGGATGAAGGATTTTATGAGCTCGCAAATGCGGATGGAAAAGATAAGAAAGCGCAGGACAAAGAATTCAGGAAAGGGATTTATTCAGGAAAGTTGCATTTCGTGATGCATGGAAAGAAAATGAAAGGTGAGTATGCTCTTGTTAAAACGCATGGCAGAGGTGAAAATTCATGGTTGCTTTTCAAGGTAAAAGATAAATATATTTCGAAGGAAGACATAACGCTTAAGGATAAATCTGTAATCTCAAAAAAAACACTGGCGCAGGTAGAGAAAACATCCACTAATTTTTATGGTGCAGAACGGGTGAAAGAAGCAACTTCCAAAAGCAAAAAAGAAAAAGAGTTGAATAAGCGTGAAGATGTAAAAGCTGCTACAAAACGCAATAACACAGCAGCGAAAAAAAAACCTTCAACAGCTAAAATCATTACAAAGGGAATAAGAGCAAAATTTCCTGCTAAAATATCTCCGATGCTTGCCACCCTTGTCGATAAGGCATTTGACAGTGAAGATTGGCAGTATGAAGTGAAGTGGGATGGATACAGAACAATTGCTTTCTGTAATAAAAACAAAGTAGCCTTGAAATCCCGTAATGATAAATCCTTCAATGAAAAATTTTATCCGGTTTATAAAGCAGTGCAGGATTGGAATTTAAATGCTGTAGTAGACGGTGAAGTTGTAGTGCTGGATGACAATGGAAAATCAAATTTTGGGGCGCTGCAAAATTGGCGCAGCGAAGCTGACGGGGAGATCTATTTTTATGTTTTTGATATTCTTTGGTTCAATGGAAAGGACCTGATGCGACTTCCGTTATCGGAACGCAGGGAAATTTTAAAGCAACTGATTCCTGAAGACAATATTATAAGATTGAGTGAAAACTTTGAAGTAAGCGGCATTGAATTGTTTGAAACAACCCAAAAAATGGGTCTTGAAGGTATTATAGCAAAAAAATCCGACAGCAAATATTCCCCGGGAAATCGTTCGAAAGAATGGTTAAAAATAAAAGCCAATAAAAGACAGGAAATGGTGATTGGCGGTTACACCATAAATGAGGATACTTCAAAAGTATTCAGTTCCCTATTGCTTGGAGTTTTTAAAAATGGAAAATTGATTTATACCGGTAAAGTAGGGACAGGCTTTAATGACAAGCAGCAAAAGGAAATGCTCAAACAATTCAAACCCCTTATTACCAAAGCGCCTCCTTTTACGGAATTACCTGATATAAACAAGCCTTCACGATTTCGCCCCACCCCTCCACATGCTACAGCAGTCTGGATGAAACCTGAATTGGTTTGTGAAGTAAGTTTTACTGAAATGACTACTGATGGAATTATGCGCCACCCATCTTTTGAATCAATGCTTATTGATAAAAAAGCGAAAAATGTGGTACGCGAAACCGCAGCGGCGACAAAAGAAATTCTATCGATGAAAAAAACCCGGGCGTCTAGAATTTTAAGTCCTACAGGAAAGAAGGAAAGGAAATCATTTTTGAATCCAACAGATGAAACACAGGTTCGCAAAATAAATGGGCATGAAATAAAATTTAACAACCTCAATAAAATCTATTGGCCAAAGGAAAAAATCACCAAGCGTGACATGCTGAATTACTATTACCAGGTTGCCCCTTTTATTTTAACGTACTTAAAAGACAGGCCGCAATCTATGAACCGTCATCCTAATGGCATTACGGGGGAGAGTTTTTACTTTAAGGATGTAACAGGCACTGCGCCTGAATGGATTGACACCTTTGAATATAAAAGTGAGGCGGATAACAGGGTAAGAAAATATCTGGTTGCAAAAGACGAGGCCAGCCTGCTTTATATGGCAACTTTGGGCTGCATAGAAATGAATCCATGGCACAGCAGGGTGGAAACCGAAGATTATCCGGATTGGTGCATCATAGATTTAGACCCTGCAGAAAATACTTTTGATCAAGTTATAGAGGCAGCAAATATTACGAACGAAATTTTAAAAGGCATGGGAGTAACAGCATATCCTAAAACGAGTGGTTCAACCGGAATACATATTTATATTCCACTTGGCGCAAAATATACCTATGAACAATCAAAAGAATTTGCAAGGGTGATTGCAACGTTGGTCCAACATGAAATTCCAGAGTACAGCAGCATCGAAAGGATTGTAAAAGCAAGAAGAGGAAAAATGTATATTGATTTTTTACAGAACCGACCGCAGGCTACCATTGCTGCGCCTTATTCTTTACGTCCCAAACCAGGTGCCACTGTTTCAATGCCGTTGCGTTGGGATGAAGTTAAGAAGGGTCTTAAGATGGTAGATTTTACGATTCATAATGCCATCGAAAGAATAAAGAGTGAAGGCGATATTTTCAAAC